>JAVROG010000411.1:0-11353 GCA_032162865.1 Mycobacterium sp.
GTGCGGCTCAACCGCTCGATCGCAGCGTCGATGGAGTCGGACGCGTCGGGTGCCGGCTCGTCCACACTGTCGGTGACACCGGTGACCACGGTGCCGTCGGCATTCAATGACCACTCGGCCTCGCGAACACCGTAGGGGCGGCTGTGCACCCGAAAAGTCCAGCCGCCGCCGTCCTCGAGCGGATGTAAAGTGAGCTGCACTTCGCGGGAAATCTTGTCGCCCAAAATGATCGGCTCGTAGAAGAAAACGTCCAGCACCCGCGCAGGCGGCCCAACCGCGGCGAGGGCCATCGCGGCGTACGTCGCGCCGGGAACGACCACGGTGCCATAGATGACGTGATCCGACAGCCACGGCTGCGACTTCACCGACAGCCGACTGGTGTAGACGGCATCGCCCGAGGCCAGATCCTTCGCGGTACCCAGGATTCCCGAAACCGGGGCACCGTCGAGGGCGATGCCAGAAGACTTGGGCCAGAAGTCACGGCGCTGGAACGGATAGGTCGGCAGTTCGAGTCTGCGGCCGGGGCGAGGGTCCCGTGGCTGCTGCAGCGCAGCGAATTCGGGCCGGTGCCCGGAGACATAGGCCGCGGCCAGCGCTTCGGCGATCTGCCGCCGAGGATCGACGCCCTTGCGCAACGAAACGATCGCACGCGGCGCGGCGGAGTGCTCCGGCCAGATCTGCACCGCGGCCGCGGTCAATACCGGTTGCGGGCCAATCTCCATCAACACCGAGCATCCCAGCGCAGCCACGGTGCGAACGCTTTCGCTGAACTGCACCGTTTGGCGGGAATGCCGACGCCAATATTGAGCGTTCAGTGGGGCTTCCGACGTGAGCACCGCGCCGGTGCGATTGCAGACCAATGGCAGCGTCGGGACGGCGAACGTCAGTTGCGCCGCGTACGCCTCGAATTCGTCAAGCACTGGCTCCAACAATTCGGAGTGGAACGCGTGGCTGGTGTCCAGCCAGGAGCAGCGAATCCCGTCATTGCTGCACGTGGTGACGATCTGTTCCAGATCCGTCGCTGGCCCCGACAGCACCGTGTTGCGGCCGTTGTAGGCAGCGACCGAAACCTGCGGGAATTCGCTGGCGACGTTCTTTACCTGCTCGGCGTCGGCGAAGACCGCCACCATTCGGCCGCCCTCGTGCAGACTGCCGAATAACCGGCCGCGTTCGGCCATCAGCCGTGCGCCGTCCTCGAGGCTGAACACTCCGGCCACACACGCCGCGGCGTACTGTCCCACGCTGTGTCCAAGCACCACATCGGGTTCAATGCCCCACGATTGCCACAACCGGGCCAGGCCCATCTCGACGGCGAATATTGCCGGCTGCGCAAAAGAGGTGTGCCGCAGTGTTTCTCCGGCCTCACTGTCGGTACCGAACAGCACCTCCAACAGTGGGCGCGGCAGCATTCCGTCCATCGCTTCCGCGCAGCGCGTCACGGTCTCGGCGAATACCGGTTCGGCGTTGAACAATTCGCGCGCCATGCCCTGGTATTGGCTGCCCTGTCCGGTGAACAACCACGCCGTCGTCGGCGGGTCGCCGCAATCGCCACGCACCAGACCCGGCCGAAGCCGGTTGTCGGCCAACTCGGCGAGTAGCTCGCGGGCCCCTTGGAGCGAATCCACCACAATCGCGGCGCGGTGTTCAAAATGCGATCGCCCGACCCCGGCGGTGAAGCACACATCGGTGAGACCGACCTGTGGGTGCCCATCCAGCCAGGCCCCATATCGCTGCGCCAGGGCCACCAGCGCCTCTGGTGAGCGCGCCGACAACGGCAACACACTCACCGGTAGATCCGCGATGTCCGACGCCGGTGCCGGGGTTCCGTCGGGTAGGACGTCCTGGGCCGAGTGTCGGTCGTCGGTCGCCAATTGTGCTGGCGCCTCCTCGATCAGCACATGTGCATTCGTGCCGGTGAAACCGAAGGAACTCACTCCGGCGCGGCGCGGCCTGCCGTCGGTCTGCCACGGAATCGCCTTGTCCACTACCCGCACCGGCAACGCGTCCCACGGAATATGCGGCGAGGGATTCTCGAAGTGCAGGTTCTGCGGTAGCACCTCGTGCTGCAAGGACAACACGACTTTGATCATTCCGGCGACCCCCGCTGCCGACTCGAGATGGCCGATGTTGGTCTTGGCCGACCCGATCAGCAGCGGTCGGTTGGGGTCACGGTCGACACCGTAAACGGCCGCGGCGGCCTGAACCTCGATCGGGTCGCCCAGCGAGGTGCCCGTCCCGTGGGCCTCGAGGTAGTCAACATCTCGACCGCCGATACCGGCACGAGCCAGCGCCGCGGAGATAAGCCGTTGCTGTGCACCGCCGTTGGGAACCGTCAGACCGCTGGAGGCACCATCCTGATTGACTGCGCTGCTCCGAATGACCGCGGAAATTCGATCGCCGTCGCGCACCGCATCGCTCAGTCGCTTGAGCACCAGAATGCCGCACCCCTCGCTGCGCACATACCCGTCGGCGGCGGCATCGAAGGTCTTGCATCGCCCATCCGGGGACAGCATCCTGGCGCGCGAAGCGGCGACCATGGAAGCCGGGCTCAACAAAACGTTCACCCCACCGGCCAGGGCCAGATCGCAGTCACCGGAGTGCAATGCCTGGCAAGCCTGATGGACGGCCACCAGCGATGAGCTGCACGCGGTGTCCACCGCCACCGCCGGTCCTTCCAGTCCGAGCGCGAAGGCAACCCGGCCAGAGATCGCGTTGAGGGCATTGCCGGTGATGAAGTGGGCTTCGATGGTGTCGACCGAGTCGGTTGACAGCAGGTGCGAATACTCGTTAGCAGCCACTCCCACGAAAATGCCGCTCCGACTGCCGCGCAACGCTGCAGGCGAATACCCGGCACGTTCCAGGCCTTCCCAGGCGATCTCCAACATCAACCGCTGCTGGGGATCCATCCACAGGGCCTCGCGCGGGGCGATGCCGAAAAACTCCGGATCGAAACCGGCGATTCCCTCTAGGTATCCACCGCAGCGGCTGTAGATCTTGCCGGGTGTTTCTGGATCCGGGTCGTAGTAATCGTCGACGTCGAAGCGGTCATCCGGAATTTCGCGGATTGCATCCACACCGCCGGACAACACGTCCCAATAGGCGTCGGGATCGGGCGAGCCGGGAAAACGGCAGGCGACCGCAATGATCGCGACCGGCTCGTCGGCGGCGCCGGTCGTACCCGAGGTGACTACCGGGGCCGGTTGGGTCGCTGACCTGACGGAAGGCTGTTCGGACAGGCCGAGCACGTCGCCGAGCAGGTAATCCGCCACGTCGACCAAGCGCGGGAAGTCCATCGCAAGGGTCGCCGGCAGCTCTTTGCCAACCCCATGCTCGACCCGGCGGCGCAGTTCGACGGCCATCAGTGAATCCATGCCGAGGTCGAAGAATCCGGCCTCCGCGCGGATCTCGGCCGCCTCGATCCGAGTCACCTCCGCCACGACGTCGCGCAGATAGTCCACGACGAGTTTCTTCCGCTGCTGCACCGGAGCCAGGGTGAGCTGCTCGACCAATCGGGTGGTGCCAGACGTTGTCGGCGCCGACACCGATTCGGGCACCTCACGCGCCACCTCGGTCAGGAATGACCGCTTGCCCGCCTGCTGGTAGAGCGGCAGGAAACGGGCCCAGTCGATCCGGGCCACTACCCCCTGTGCCGGCCCCTGTGCTGCCTCCGGTACCGACGAGGCCACCAACAGCTCCGCCATTCCCGCCAGCGCATCAGCGGCTGACAAGGTCCGGACCCCGCGCTGCTCCAGTCGCGAACGGGCTTCCTCGTCGGCCATGCCCGCCGACCCCGTCATCCATGGGCCGAAGTTGACGCTGATCCCAGCAACACCCTGCTCCCGCAACCGCCAGGACAACCCGTCGAGAAAGGCGTTGGCCGCGCTGTACGCGGTCTGGCCGAAGCTGCCCCACACCGAGGAGATCGAGGAAGTGCTGAGGAAGAAGTCCAGTCGCAGGTCCGCGGTGGATTCACTCAAATTCCAAGCGCCCCAGACCTTTCCGGCGAACACCCGATCCACTTCGGCGTCGTCCAAGGTCCGCAGCGGTGTGAAACCGATCTCCCCCGCGGCATGGACAATGCCGGCCAGCGGCGGCAGTTCGGTCTGCACAGTGGACAACAGGCGAGCGACATCATGAGGATTGGCGACATCGGCGGACATCACCCGGAATTCGCAGCCTGACTGTTCGCGTATCGCATCGATGCGCCGTTGCGCAGCATCGCTGGGTGAGCGTCGGCCGGTCAGCACCAGCTGCCGGGCGCCATGCGCGGCCAGATAACCGGCGATCTCCAGTCCGATCGATCCCAGCCCTCCGGTCACCAGATATGTTGCGTCAGCACGTAGCGCCAGCGGTGATTCGAACAGCTGCCCAGCCCGCCGTGCCAGCCGGGGAACATACGCCGCGTGATCCCGCAGTGCCACTTGATCTTCCCCGCGCGGCGCCGTCGCGACCTGGTCGATCAACTGCGACCACTCATCGACGCCGCCGGCGGCCAGATCCACCAGTCCGCCCCACACTTGCGGATGCTCCAGGGATGCGGCGCGGCCGAATCCCCACAGACACGACTGCACCGGCGAGACGTTGTCCGCCCCGGTGACCCGCTGTGCGCCACGGGTTATCAGCCAGATGGGACTGCGGAGTTCAGCGGCAGCCGCGGCCCGGAAGAGTCGTCGCGTTCCGCTCAGCACTCGATGTTGCATCCGCAACAGGGACCGCATCGATGATGTGGTGTCGGAGTCGACGGCGGCGAGATGCAGGATCCGGAGCGTCGACGCGTCCCCCGCCGCAGCGCGCAACGCGGCTTCCAGCCGTTCCTCGTCCGCATCGGACACCGGGAGCCCGAGGATCTGATGCCGGTGCCCGCGCGCCGTCAGCGTGTCGATCAATGACTGGATTGCCTCGGCATCGTCGGCAATGAGCAGCCAGGCAGATCCCTCGCCGGCTTGGCCACTCGAGACCGTGCCCACGAATTTCTCCCAGCGAATCTCGTAACGGTCGTCCGCGATGACCTGGCTTCTCCGCTGCTGATTGTGTTGTGCAGCAAGCCTTGTCAGCACATCAACGGTCTGCTGATTGCCGCTGGCACCGTCGAGCAGCGCGGCGAGCTCCGCGATCCGGTCGTCCTCGAGAAGCCGGACGGCCTCGGTGCGAGGGGCATCGGTCTTGGTGGGTCGGACCCGCTTGTCGCGGAACCAGTATTCGCGACGCTGGAACGGATAGGTGGGCAGGTCGAGCTTTCGCGCCGCTGCACGCCGCAGAGCGCCGAAGTCGGGCTGGTGGCCGACGATGTAAGCATCGGCAAGGGCTTCGGTGATCTGGCGGTGGTCGGCGCTCTTTCGACGCAACGACGCGATCGCCCGCGGAGCGGTTGCCGGGTCGGGCCACGCTCGCAAGGCTGCGGCGGTGAGCACGGGTTGTGGGCCGACCTCCAGCAGAACCTTGCATCCGAGATCGGCCAGGGTCTGCACACTTTTCTTGAATTCGACCGGCTGGCGCGCATGCCGACGCCAATAGGCGCCGTCCAGTTTCACGTTTCTGCCCAGGGCGGTGCCGGTGCGGTTGCACACTAAAATCCGTTGCGGCGACTCGTAATTAAATTGGTTCGCATAAGTCTCGAATTCTTCGAGGGCCGGATCCAACAATGCCGAATGGAAAGCGTGGCTGGTGTCCAGCCAGTCACACCGAACGTCGTCGGCGATAAACCGGGCTGCGACCCGGCCCAGATCCTGCGCGGGTCCCGACAGCACGGTATTGGCACCGTTGTAGGCGGCAACCGACAGCCGCGGGTACTCGTCGGTGATGGCCTCGACCCGCTCGGGGGCGGCGAAGACTGCGACCATCCGACCGCCGGCAGGCAAATTGCCGAACAGTCGGCCGCGCTCGGCGAGCAATAAGGCTCCGTCCTCGATGCCGAACACACCCGCGACGCAAGCTGCCGAATACTGCCCGACGCTGTGACCCAGCACCACGTCGGGCTCGAGGCCCCACGACTGCCAGAGCCGGGCCAGGCCCATCTCCAATGCGAACAACGCCGGTTGGGCGTAGCCGGTCTGGCGCAGGGTGTCTTGGCTATCGGGGTTATCCGCATCGAAAATGACGTCCAGCATCGGCCGGTCGAGCACGCCATCGACGGCCTTTGCACATCTGGTCATTGTCTCGGCGAATACCGGCTCGGTCTCGAACAACTCGCGGGCCATGCCGACGAACTGGCTGCCTTGACCGGGAAACAACCACGCCGTCTTGGGCGTATCGCCGCAAACTCCCCGCACCAAACCTGGTGCCGGGCGGTCGTCCGCGAGCGCACCGAGCAGCGCACTGGCGGACTCCGTCGAATTCACCACCAACGCGGCCCGATGCTCGAAATGGGCTCGCCCTGCCCCGGCGGTAAGGCACAGATCCGACAAACTGGCTTCCGGATGCGCGCTCAACCATCGGCGATACCGATCCGCGACCTGCACCAATGCCGCCGGACTGCGTGCCGAGAGCGGAAGCACGTCGAACCGGCGGGCGTCGGGCTGCTCCACCGGGCCCGGTGCCGCATCGGCCTGGCTCGATACTTGGCCGGTTTCGAAAGGCGCTTCCTCGAGGATGACGTGCGCGTTCGTCCCGGAGAATCCGAACGAACTGATTCCCGCGACGCGAGGCCGACCGTTGGGTTCCCAGACGACCGCGTCCTTGACGACCCGCACCGCAAGCTGGTCCCAGGGAATATGCGGCGACGGAGTCCGAAAGTTCAGATGCTTGGGCAATACCTGGTGCTCGAGCGACAGGATGACCTTGATGATGCCCGCGATCCCGGCGGCGGCTTCCAGATGCCCGATGTTCGTCTTCACCGATCCGATCAACAGCGGCCGGCTGGCGTCGCGCCCGTCGCCGTATACCGCGGCTGCGGCCTGGACTTCGATCGGATCACCCAGCGATGTCCCGGTCCCGTGCGCCTCCAGGTATCCGACTTCGGCGGGTAGGACACCGGCGCGCCGCAGGGCCTCGGTGATAACGCGCTGCTGGGCGACACCGTTCGGCACCGTCAAACCACCCGACGCGCCATCCTGGTTGATCGCGCTGCCCCGGATTACGGCCCGAATCCGGTCACCGTCGCGAATCGCATCGTCAAGCCGCTTCACGACAATGACACCGCAACCCTCGCCGCGCACATAGCCATCGGCGGCCGCGTCGAATGTCTTGCACCGGCCGTCGGGCGCGAGCATCCGCGCTCGCGAGAAGGTGATCATGGTCGCCGGGCTGAGTAGTACGTTGGCGCCTCCGGCCAGCGCGAGGTCGCATTCCCCCAACCGCAGCGCTTGGCATGCCTGATGGATGGCCACCAACGACGAGCTGCACGCGGTGTCGACTGTGACCGCGGGGCCCTGTAGCCCCAACCGATAACTGATCCGGCCCGCAGCTGCCGCAGCCGCCGTCCCGATCGCCACATACGCCTCAATCTCGGCGTAACTCAGCTCGTCTGAGACCATTCCCAGGTAGTCATGGGTGGAAAGACCCACGAACACCCCGGTGTTGGTGTTCGCCAATGCCGTCGGCGCGGTGCCCGAATGCTCCACAGCCCGCCAGGCCGTCTCCAGCAAAATCCGATGCTGTGGGTCCATCAGTCTGACCTCGCGCGCCGACAACCCGAAAAATGGTGCGTCGAAACCCGTTACGTCATCGATGAAGCCTGCCCGACGGGTCACGATCTTCCCGGCTGCCTCGGGATCTGGGTCGAAGAATTCTTCGACATCCCACCGGTCCTGGGGCACCTCGGAAACCGCGTCCCGCCCTTGCCGCAACACGTCCCAGAACTCGTCAGCATCGGCAGCACCCGGAACGCGCACTGCGTAGCCGACTATCGCAAAACCCGAGGACCGCCCCATCGGATCTTCGACGGTTGCCATGCGGTCGTCCTCTCTGCCTCCGCGACGAGTCGATCCGCCCGTACCGGCCCTGTTCGCCTAGCCGTGCTAACAGCCCCGGGCAGGCGTTGACTCGCTCACAGCACCACCAAGGCCAGCGCCCAATTACGCAGCAAAATCGAGGCGACTGACGACCAGTATTACAAGTGTCTAATACTTAGCCGGCTGCATGGCAAATATCGGCATGTCGGCCCCGACCTGGGCCCGTGCCAGCGGGAAGAAGCCCGGCCGCTCCCTCCCCGCCGACGCCAGCCGGATCCACGATGAGATCCAGGCGTATCCGCGCATGCGGGCAACGGTGATTGCCGTACGGGTTATCTTGATCTCGCTGCCAGCGTGGCCGAGCGGCAGCCGGCCAGACCCGGGGGAGACAGTATTGCGTATCGGCAAAATTACGATCGGCTCAATCGATGAATGGACACTGCGCCCAGGGTCAGTCGTTTCCTGGCATCCGACCACCGAGGCAGTAGACAAAGCCCGGCAAGCGCCGGTCAGTTCTGTGCCGGTCAGCTATATGCAGTCGCAACATATTCGAGGTTATTACGAACGAACAGCCGCGGGCCTGGACTACTCCCGGCAAATCACGGCTACCTGCGCCGTCCCCGGTCAGTGCGACATCGGTGCCATGACTGATGCCCTCAACGCCTACCTGCGTCGGCACGATACGTACCGCAGTTGGTTCGAGTACACCGGCGGGGAAGAAATCATCAGGCACACCATCAGCAATCCCGCTGATATCGAATTCGCGCCGACCGATCACGGCGAAATGACCGTTGAAAAATTGCACGACCATGTAGTGGCAACACCGGATCCGCTGCAGTGGGGCTGCTTTACGTTCGGGATTATCCAGAGCGACGACCACTTCACCTTCTATGCCAGTATTGATCACGTCCATGGCGACGCAGCGTTGATAGGCATAACGATGCTCGAATCCCACGGCATGTACACAGCGCTGACCGCCGACGGTAAGCCCCTAGCGCTACCCGCGGCCGGAAGCTTTGACGATTACTGTCGCCAAGAGCGCCAGTCCACCTCAGCTCTCACCGTGGATTCACCCCAGGTACGAGCGTGGATCGACTTCGCCGAGAACAACAGTGGCAGCGTTCCCGAGTTCCCACTTCCATTGGGAAACCCGTTGGAGCCTACCGAGAGTCACATGGTCAAGGAACCTTTGATGGACGCGGAGCAGACGGAGAGATTCGAATCAGCCTGCACGGCGGCCGGCGCTCGCTTCATTGGCGGCCTGTTCGCCTGCATCGCCATGGTCGAGCATGAGTTCACCGGCGCTTTAACATATTTCGGACTTACTCCCCGAGATACCCGCAGAGGTTCGGCGAACTTTGCGACTCAGGGGTGGTTCACCGGCTTGGTCCCCATTACCGTCCCGATCGCTGTGGCGTCCTTCAGTGATGCTGCCTGGGCAGCACAGGCTTCTTTCGATTCAGGTCTGGACATGGCGAAGGTGCCGTATTACCGGGTATTGGAATTGGCACCGTGGTTGAGCAGGCCCCGACCGAACTTTCCGGTGACGAACTTCTTGCACGGCGGGGCGGCTCCGCTCAATGCTGTGCTCGCGGCAGCCGACCTGGGTTATGCGAAGAATATCGGGATCTACTCCGACGGCAGGTATTCATATCAGCTCACCATCTATATCTTTCGCTACGACGAGGGCACGGCAATGGCGGTGATGTACCCCGACAATCCGGTTGCCCAGAAGTCAGTCGCCCGGTACATGGCCGCGATGAAGTCCGTATGTGTGCGGGTCGCTGACCGCGGGAATTGGGGGCGGGTTGCCTAGTGCGGAGTGCTCTCCCCCGCGCGCATACTACGGCGAGGAGCGGAGGTGGTGCCGCTATGCGACGGCTAGCCGAATTTGTGGTGCGGTGGCCCTGGGTCGTGATCGGGCTGTGGGTCACCATCGCGGTCGCACTGCCGCTGACACTGCCGTCCCTGAACGAAATGGTCCAACGACATCCGCTCGCCATCCTGCCAAGCGACGCACCCTCGAGCGTCGCCGCCCGACAGATGACCGAGGCGTTCCACGAATCGGGCACAGAGAACCTCTTGTTGGTGGTCCTGACCGACGAGAAGGGGCTTTCACCCGTCGACGAGGCCACCTACCAGAAGGTGGTGGCCGCGCTGCGCGAGGACAAGCGCGATGTCGTGATGCTGCAGGACTTCGTCAGCACGCCGCCGCTACGTCCGGCCGTGACGAGTAAGGACCACAAATCGTGGGTGCTGCCGGTGGGCGTTGCGGGCGAATTGGGCACGCCAAAGGCCTACGCCGCTTACCTCCGGATCGAGGAGGCCGTCAAGCACAACGTCGCAGGAACGCCGCTGACAGCAAATCTCACCGGCCCCGCGGCCACCGTCACCGACCTCACCGTCGCGGGCGAACGGGACCGGCTCCCGATTGAGCTGGCAATCGCCGTTCTGGTGCTCGTCGTCCTGCTGCTGGTTTACCGCAACCCGGTCACCATGCTGCTGCCGCTGGTCGCGATCGGGATGTCCTTGGTGATCGCACAGTCCGTGGTGGCTGGATTCTCCCGGCTCAGCGGCCTGGGAGTTTCGAACCAATCCATCGTCTTCTTGAGTGCCATGATTGCCGGCGCGGGCACGGACTACGCGGTCTTTCTGATCAGCAGATACCACGACTATTTGCGACGAGGCGAGGATTTCGATCAAGCGGTAGTGCGGGCGTTGATCTCGATCGGAAAAGTGATCACCGCCTCAGCCGCCACAGTCGGAATCACCTTCCTCGGAATAAGTTTCGCCCGGATGGGAGTGTTCTCCACGGTCGGTGTGTCCTCGGCGATCGGGATCGGAGTTGCGTTCCTTGCGGCGGTGACATTGCTGCCGGCCATTCTGGTGGTAGCCGGACCGCGCGGGTGGGTCAAGCCGCGCCGGGAACTGACCGCTCGATTCTGGCGGCGTTCGGGGATACGCATCGTGCGTCGGCCGAAGGTGCATCTGGTTGCCAGTGTGCTTGTGCTGATCATCCTGGCCGGGTGTGCGGGCTTGGTGCGCTTCAACTACGACGACCGCAAAGCCTTGCCGCCGTCGGCCCCAAGCTCGGTCGGGTATGCGGCGCTAGATCGCCATTTCCCGGTGAATCAGTCGATTCCCGAATACATCCTCGTCCGGTCGCCGCATGATCTCCGCACACCGCGAGCCCTCGCAGACTTGGAGCAGCTAGCAGATCGAGTTGGCCAACTGCCGAACATCGCTCAGGTCAGCGGCGTCACCCGACCGATGGGTGCGGTGCCGGAACAGTTCCGAGCGACATATCAGGCGGGCGCTATCGGTGCCCGGCTGGGCAGCGCGGCCGACCTGATCAGCGACCACACCGATGACCTGAACCGGTTGGCCCGCGGGTCCAACACGCTGGCCGACAACCTTCGCGATGTGCGCGGCCAGGTCAACCAGATGGTTGCCAGCATCCAGGG
>JAVROG010000412.1:0-9855 GCA_032162865.1 Mycobacterium sp.
TTGACGGCGGTGTAGTAGAGCCCGGAAAGTTGGCAGCCCCAAGTGATTTCGAAGAATTCGGGCCGGTTCGGCAACACCAGGGCAACGCCGTCGCCGCGACGCAGCCCAGCTTCGTGCAGCACCGCGGCGACCCGTTGACTCCTGGCATGCAGTTCGCCGAACGAGATCGTGCCGCCGTCGGACATGATCAAGGCCGGCGACGCTGCGGTCGTGTTCGCGTGATCGGCGATGTTCACCAGCTGGACCTCGTCAGATTCAAGTAGCCGAAGCGCCGTCGCTGGATGCGGCCGCGGCGGCCTGACGGCGGGCGTGCTCCGAAGGCAACACCTTGTCTTTGAACACTTTCTGAATCAATTCCTGCACGTCCTTGCTGATCGAGGCGAGCGCGACGAGGTCGTTGGAGCTCTGCCAGTGCACCCGCATGCCCATTAGCTCCCATGCCCGCTTGAGATTTGCCTTGGTGAGCATCAGCGTTGTCAACGGCGCCTGGGCGATGTGGCGGGCGATCGCGTCCACGCGGGCGTCCAGGTCCTCCCGCTTGACCACCTCGTTGACCAGGCCGACCTCCAGCGCCCTCTTGGCGTCGATCACCTCGGCGGTGAACAAGTAGTAGGCGGCGCGGCGCCAGTTCATGAACACCCAAGGCTCGATGGAACATTCACCGGATGGCATGCCGAACCCCTGCAGGGGCGGGTAGGAGAAATAGGCGTCCTCGGAGGCGATGACGATGTCGGTGGTCAGGCCCATGTGCGTACCGCCGCCCACGCAGTAGCCGTGCACCTGCGCGATGGTGGGCTTGGAGAACTCCCACAGATTCAGGGTCGGCTTGACGAACAGATCCGACTGCGCCTTCCACGGGTGGCCTGTCACCATCGCGTTCTCCACGAACGCCGGATAGTCGACTGCGTTGTTGCCGATGGCGTGCCCCGAGCAGAAGCCCTTGCCGTTGGCCTTAAGCACCAGCACCTTGATGTCGTAATCGCGGTCGGCATCGAGCAGCGCCGCGTCGACTTCCTCGGCCAACTTCTGGTCCTGGGCGTTGGCCTTCTCGGGCCAGTTGAGCGTGATCTTCGCGATGGGCCCTTCTTTTTGGTAGATTATGCGCTCGCGGGTCTCGTTCAGATCCATCTGGCTTACCTTTCGATAATTTTCGTTACGAGGTGATGACACCGATTTGGGTGCCGATGTCGTAGGTGGTTCCGATCTGGCCCGTCCACTGCACCGTGCCCGACGCTCCGGCTTCGATTTCCTGCTCCACCTTCTCGGTGGCGATCACATAGATCGGCGTGCCTTCATCGACATGCTCGCCGCCTTTCACCAGTAGCTCGGTGAGCTCGGCTTCCGAGACGGCCACAGACACGCGCGGAATCCGAATGATGAAGTCAGCCACCCCCGGTCACCTTGCCACCGGGACACCCAGGGTGCGCTGCACGGCCGCCACGACGCGCGCCGGCGACGGATACACCTGTGCCTCCAGCGCCGCCGCGGCCGGGTTCGGCACAAACCTCGCGCCGACTCGCTCAATGGGCGCAACCAATTCACCGAACAGTTCGGCCTGCAGGATCGCGGCAATCTCCGCCCCCGGACCGGCGAACCGGACCGCGTCATGCACGATCACGACTCGCCGGGTGCGACGGGCCGATTCGATGATGGTCTCGACATCCAGTGGCACCAGGGTGCGCAGATCGACGACCTCGGCGTCGACGCCCTGCTCCTGCAGGGTCACCGCCGCGGCGAGTGCATCGTGCACGGCACGTCCGTAACTGATCAGGGTCACATCGGTGCCGGGGCGCTTGATATCGGCCTGGCCCAGCGGTATTGAGAAACCGGAATCAACCGGGACGGGTCCCTTCTTGCTTTGCAGGCGGATCGTCTCGATGAACAGGCACGGGTCCGGATCGAAGATTGCCGAGGTCAGCAGGCCTTTGCCGTCGCGGGGGGTGGACGGCACGATGACCTTCATCCCGGGGATGTGCATGAACCACGCCTCCAGGGACTGCGAGTGCGTCGCGCCGGTGGCCAGACCCGCGTACACCTGGGTTCGAATGGTGATCGGCGCGGATGTCCGGCCTGCCGTCATGAATCGCAGCTTGGCGCCGTTATTGATCAATTGGTCCGCGGCGATTCCGATGAAGTCCATGATCATGATCTCGGCCACCGGCAGCAGTCCGTCCATCGCGGCACCGATGGCCGCACCGACGATCGCGGCCTCCGAGATCGGGGTGTCCAGAACCCGGTCGTGCCCGTACTTTGTCGACAACCCCGCGGTGGGGCCGGATGCCCCGGGATCGGCGATGTCTTCACCGAGCAGGAACACTCTGTCGTCGGCTGCCAACGCCTGATCCAACGCGAGGTTCAGCGCCTCGCGCATCGTCATCTCTTTTTCTTGCATGCTGTTTGGGGCCTCACACCGGGAACTTGATCGGGGTTGCGTAAACGTCTTTGTCGAGTTCCTCGATCGACGGCGAGTCGGCGCTCAGCACCGTGCGCAGCGCTGCCTCGACAGCTTCCAGCGCCTCGGCGTCGATGCGATCGAGTTCTTCAGCACTACAGATGCCGGCGTCGGCCAGTTGGCCGCGGAACCGTGGCACCGGGTCGGCCGCCATCGCGTCGGCGAGCTGATCCTTGGGGATGTAGGGCATTCGGTCACCGAAGTAATGGCCGCGGAAACGGAAAGTCACGCATTCGATAAAGGTGGGTCCGCCACCGCTGCGCGCCCGGGCCAGGGCCTCGTCGAGGGCGGATTTCACTGCCAGCGGGTCGTTGCCGTCGACGTGAACACCGGGCATTCCGTACCCGGCAGCGCGGTCGGCGACGTGCTCGATCTTCATCGTGTCCGACGTCGGCGTCATCTCGGCGTAAAGGTTGTTCTGGCACACGAAAACCAACGGCAAGTCCCACAAGGCGGCCATGTTGGCGGCCTCGTGAAATGAGCCCGTGTTGGTGGCGCCGTCGCCAAAGCTGACCACTGTAACCCGTTCCAGGCCTTTGCGTTTGCCGGCCATGGCCAACCCAACGGCCACCGGCGGTCCGGCTCCGACGATGCCGGTCGACAGCATGACCCCCTTGTCGGGCTTGGCGATATGCATGGTGCCGCCCTTTCCGCGGCCGGCGCCGACGGTGCGGCCCATCATCTCGCCGTAGATCTCCTCCAGCGGGACGCCCTTGCCGATGAGATCGTGCAACCCTCGGTAGGTGGTCACCAATTGATCGTCGGGCCGCAGCGAAACACCCATCGCCGCAGCGATGGCCTCCTGGCCGCGCGATGGCCAGTACACGCACATGAATTCCCCGGTGCCGATTCCTTTGGACAGCCGATCGTCGGCCGCTTTCATCAACACCATCAGCTGGTAAAGGCGACGCTGCACGGACTGCGCGTTGCCGTCGTTCACTGAATTCCTCCGGTCTGGTCCACAGTTCGAGTTACCAAGCAGGACAGTCGCATCCGGGGTCACGAACCTGACCAGGGTTTGACCTTGAGGAAGCCACCCGCATCTACCCGCAGCTGCTGACCGGTGACGTAACGGGCGGCGTCGGAGGCCAGGAACAGCACGGCCTCGCTGATGTCTTCGGGTTCCACATAGGGGACCGGCATCGCCTGCACCAGCGGGAAGATGGGCTCGGCATCCTCGCGGGTCGGATTCGGCAGATCGGGCCGAAACGCCCGGTACATCGGCGCGCTGTGCAACATATCGGTGTTGACGTTGGTGGGGTGTACGGCGTTCATCCGGATCGAGAACGGCGCAAGCGCCCGCGCGAAGTCGTTAACGTAATGCGACGCAGCGATTTTCGCGAAGGCATACCCGGCGCCGCCGGGACCGCCGTCGATGCCGGTGGTGTTCATCGACGACATGAATGCCGCGTTCGATCCGATCACTATGACGGACGCACCGGCCTGCAGATATTTGAGGCTGCCGTGCACCAGGTTGAGCACACCGACCAGATCGACGTCGACGGCGTCGGCGAAGGCCTGTGGTGGCAATCCCGCGGTCAGCGGGCAGATGCCGGCGTTGGCGACGACGATGTCCAGATGACCGAGCTCGGCGACGCCGTCGTCGATTGCCGCACACAGGCCCGCGCGGTCGCGAACATCGACGATCACCGAGAAGATCCGCTGCCCTTCCTTCTCCACCAGACGCGCGGTCTCTTCGAGGTCCTCGGGCCGCGCCAGGGGGTACTCGTTTGTCTCTATGTCTTCGCACAGATCCACCGCAATGATGTCGGCGCCTTCGGCCGCCAACAGTCGCGCGTGGGATCTACCTTGCCCCCGCGCCGCTCCGCTGATCAACGCCACCTTGCCGGCGACCCGGCCCGCTAGTTGTCCCACTACGTGCCCCCCATCCCGTCCCCAGAATTAACGATCGATGTTGCGGCAGAACGCGGTTCGAGCGCCGCGCGGTGCGAAGCGCAACACGAGCGCCGTACCGGGGACAGGGGTCGGATCAATGGTCGGCTCCATCGCATCACTTCCACGAGCAGCCGCGCACGGACGTCACGCGCATGACTGCCGTCGGGCTATCAATATTCCTTACAGTAGCTAGAATATCTAAAATAGCAAGAAATGATGCGGGCGACCGAGGGGGTTGACGAAGGTGGGCGTGCTCAGCGGTGTTCGGGTGGTTGAGTTGGCGTCCTGGACATACGTTCCTTCGGCCGGAGTCGCCCTGTCGGATTGGGGCGCCGATGTCATCAAGGTGGAGGGTGTCGCCTCCGGTGATCCCGGTCGGGCGTTGGTCGTTGGCGGTTTCACCCGCGCGGCGGCGCGCGCGGACGCCGACTTCATCCTGGAGCTGAGCAACCGGGGAAAGCGCAGCATCGCCATCGACATCAAGACCGACACCGGTCGGGAACTGTTCGGCCGGCTGTTGGCGTCGGCGGATGTGTTCTTGACCAACTGGCTACCCGGCGCACTCGAGCGGGCCCGACTGACCGTCGAGGACATCCGCTCGTTCAACCCCAACATCATCATCGCCAGGGGAACCGGCCTGGGGGTGCGCGGTCCGGATCGAGATCGCGGCGGTTTCGATGCCGCTACCTATCTGGCGCGCGGCGGGGTGGCGTACACGCTGACACCGTTCGGCACCGAAAATCCTGCGGTTCAGGGCCCAGCATTCGGGGACCTGCAGGGCGGCGCAACGTTGGCCGGTGGGGTATGCGCCGCGTTGTTCCATCGGGAACGGACCGGAGAGGCAAGCATCGTCGACTCCTCGTTGCTGGCCCAGGCGATGTGGGCGATCGCGCCGTCGATTTCGGTGGCCGACCTGTTCGATATCGATGGAATCCCAGGAGCGCCTCCGGGATTGGCGATCAATCCACTCGTGGCCCGGTACAAGACCAAGGACGACAGGTGGATTCAGCTCGTCTTTCTGCAACCCGACAAGTTCTGGGCCGGGTTTTGCGAGCGCATGGGGCTCACCGAGTTGGTCAACGATGAACGATTCGTGCCGTCAGCGAATCTTATCGCCAACGCCGCCGAGGCGACCGCCGTCTTCGCCGATGCGTTTGCCAGCCACGACCTTGCGCACTGGCGTCAGGTGCTTGCGGACGAGCCGGGTGTGTGGGGTGCCTTGGCGACTCCGCGAGAAACCCTGAACGACCCGCAGGTTGAACCCAACGGGTATGTCATCACCAACGTCGACGACCAGGGCGAGAAGTATCGGATCGTGGCTGCGCCTGTTCAATTCGACGAAACCCCGCCCGCTCCTACGCGTGCGCCCGAGCACGGCCAGCACACCGAGGAAATTCTGCTCGAACTCGACGTGGACTGGGACCAGATCGCCCAGGCAAAAGATGTGAAGGCCATCCTGTGAGCTAAACCGTTGCGGTAGCCGGGATTCAAACGCACACCGGGACGCAGCGCGCACCCACCCTGAGAAGGCACGCGGCGGCCGGTGCCGGTGGGTGGACTGTTGGGCCAAAACAAGGCGAATGGGCTTAGCTGATTCGACATAAACCTGCGGCGACCGCGCGATCTTTCGCCTAGGGTGACGGCGTGAATGCCGGTCGCGAGCAAAGTTCGGACGAGCAGGCCGGGCTGGATGTGCACAGCCGGCTGCGGCGTTACGAGCAGGCGTTCGCCGACCTCGATGCGCCCTTCGCTTTCGTAGACCTCGACGCCATGCGGAGCAATGCGGGGCAGCTGCTGTCCCGCGCTGGCGACAAGCCGATCCGGGTGGCTTCAAAATCCTTGCGATGCAGGGCGATACAGCGTGAGATCCTGGACTCCAATGAGCGCTTCGACGGCCTCATGACCTTCACCCTGCGTGAGACGCTGTGGCTGGCCGGCCACGGCTTCGAAAACTTGTTGCTCGCCTATCCGACAACCGACCGCGCGGCATTGCGCGAGCTTGGCGCGCTGACCGCCGAGCACCCGGACGGGGCGCCGATCGTGATGGTCGACAGCGTCGAGCATCTCGACGTGATCCAGCATGCCACCGACAACCCCGTTCGCTTGTGCCTCGATCTCGATGCCGGCTACTGGCCCGCAGGGGGGCGCCTAAAGATCGGCCCCAAACGCTCGCCGTTGCACACGCCCGAGCAGGCGCACGCTCTCGCGGTCGAGATTGCCCGCCGGCCGGCGCTGAAGCTGGTCGCGCTGATGTCTTACGAGGGCCACATCGCCGGGTTCGGTGACCGGGTTGCCGGCAAGCACGCGCAGAACGTCATTGTTGGATGGATGCAACGCAAATCAATATCGGAGTTACGCCAGCGTCGCGCCCGCGCCGTGCAACTCCTGCGCGAGGTCGCCGATCTCGAGATCGTCAACGCCGGCGGCACCGGCGACTTACAGCTGGTGGCCCAGGAACCGGCGATGACCGAAGCGACCGCCGGTTCAGGGTTCTACGCCCCAACACTGTTCGACACCTATTCGTCGTTCACCTTGCAGCCTGCGGCAATGTTTGTGCTGCCGGTGTGTCGTCGGTCCGATGAAACGACCGTGACCGCGCTCGGCGGTGGCTATCTGGCCAGTGGCGTCGGCGCGAAGGACCGCATGCCCACGCCCTATTTGCCGGTCGGGCTCAAGCTCAACCCGATGGAGGGCACCGGCGAAGTCCAGACCCCGTTGACCGGCGATGCCGCCCGGTGGCTGAAGGTTGGCGACAAGGTGTATTTCCGCCACACGAAAGCCGGCGAATTGTGTGAGCGGTTCGACCGCCTGCATCTGGTGAGCGGCGCTCAAATCATCGAAACCGTGCCGACCTATCGAGGTGAGGGGCGCACGTTCCTTTGAGCGGACACTATGCGCGACACGAGGTTGCGCGATGAGCAACACGTGGCAGAACTGGGCGGGAGATCAGATCTGCGCGCCGTCCGTCATCAAACGGCCGACGTCGGAGGCCGAACTGGTCGAGATCGTCGCTGGGGCAGCCCAGAAAGGTGAGCGGGTACGCGCGGTCGGCACCGGCCATTCGTTTACCGACTGTGCCTGCACCGACGGCGTCATGATCGACATGACGGGTTTGCAGCGGGTCATTGACGTCGACTCGGCCAATGGCCTGGCGACAATCGAGGGCGGTGCCCAGCTGCATCCGCTCTTGGCGCAGCTGGCCGAGCGCGGGTTCGGGATCGAAAACCAGGGCGACATCGATAAGCAGTCGATCACTGGCGCGGCAGCCACGGCGACGCACGGCACCGGCGCGCGCTTCAAGAATTTGTCGGCCCAAGTTGTTTCGGCGCGACTGGTGACGGCAGGCGGCGGGGTGCTCGAAGTGTCGCAAGGATCTGCAGGCTCCGAAAGTGATGCCTATCTCGCGGCGCGGGTCTCGATCGGGGCCCTGGGCGTCATTTCGCAGGTCACGCTCAAAGTGGTGCCGCTATTTACGCTGCACCGCGCGGACGAGCTGCGGCCACTGAGTAAGACGCTCGCGCGGCTCGACGAGGATGTGGACGCAAACGACCACTTTGAGTTCTTTGTGTTCCCCTATGGCGACACGGCGCTGACGCGCACTACCCGACGCAGCAACGAGGAACCCCGGCCCGGGTCCGTGTGGAAGAAGAGGCTGGGTGAGGAGTTCGAGAACGCCGGGCTGCACGTGATATGCCGTGCCGGCCGGCGCTTCCCGAGTACGGTTCCGAGACTGAATCGCCTTCTGACGAGGCTGATGTCGCCATCGACCGTTCAGGACCACGGCTGGAAGGTGTACGCCAGCGCGCGCAACGTCAAGTTCACCGAGATGGAATACGCGATTCCTCGCGAACATGCGCGCGAAGCCGTCCAGCGGGTCATCGAGATCGTGCGACGGCGCAACCTGCCGATCATGTATCCCCTCGAGGTGCGTTTCAGCGCCCCAGACGACGCGTTCTTATCGACTGCGCACGGCCGCGACACCTGTTACATCGCGGTGCACCAGTTCATCGGCATGGAATACGAGAATTACTTCCGCGCTGTCGAGGAGATCATGAACGAGTATGCGGGGCGGCCGCACTGGGGAAAGCGCCACTACCAAACCGCCGCCACGCTGCGCGAACGGTATCCGGAGTGGGAGCGCTTTGCCGCCGTGCGCGACCGCCTCGATCCCCACCGCGTGTTCCGCAACGATTACAGCCGGCGGGTGCTCGGCGACTGACGCGAGGCCGCATCCAGCAGATATCAACACACTTACGGGTGCGTATCGATATGCGCGGTTCTCTGGCGTAACCGCCGAGACCCACAAATCATTGCACGGTGTGCCGATCAAGGCCCACCCGCCGGCGAGATGTCGTCATCTGCAGGACATTCTGTTCCGCTGGGGGAGATCTGGAGGAGGTAGGGAAGAATGACTGCAAGCTGGGCCCCTACCCAGTTTTCGTGCGATCCGAACTCAGGTCGCCTGATGGACACCGCTCGGGGCATCCTCATCGGCCTGCGTCGGTGCCGTTCACAGGGTGCATTCGACGAGTTACACAGTGCCGCCCAACGGCACCGGGTCCCGGTCTATGAGATGGCTTGGGCGCTGGTTCATCTGGCTGGCTCGGGCGAACAGACCCCGAGCTTTACCGACGCACAGTGCGCGGCTCGGCACGAATGGGGCGAACTCTTCGCCGTATCAACCAGCTGACCGCAGGTTCGGAGGAGGATCAGGCCCGATGGCGGGTGGTGCTCATGGTAGAGGGAAGTACCGTGGCCATCGCTTTTGCGGCAGGGCAGTTCAGCGCGTCCAAGCCGACGATTCGGCTGCGGCGCGCAATGACGCAACGATCTGCTCCTCCTTTTCTGTGAAGAGCCGCAGTGTGGATCAAGGGAGTGGTCGATGGGTGCACTGCCGGTCGGGCGGCATTTCTTCAGGAGTCATGACGGTTACGAAGCGGCACGCCACGGCACCGTGTGGAACCAACGGGTACCCGCGCGCTACCCGGAGGTGGTCGTGGCGGCCGCTGACACCGACGACATCGTCAGTGCCGTCCGCTACGCAAAAGCCAACGGGCTCAAGGTCAATATCAAGTCGGGTGGACACAGCTGGGCGGCCAACCATCTCCAAGACGGCGCGCTGTTGCTTGACGTCAAGGGTCTCGACCACGCGCACATCGACGCGGAGAAGATGACCGCGGTAGTCGGGCCCGGCAAGGGCGGCAGCTTCCTGATGGCCGACCTGGAAGCGCAGCACCTGTTCTTCCCCGGTGGGCATTGCAAAGGCGTTTGTGTCGGCGGCTATCTGCTGCAGGGCGGCTACGGCTGGAACAGCCGCGTCTACGGCCTGGCATGCGAGAACGTCATCGGACTCGACGTCACCACCGCCGATGGCGAGCAGATCCATTGCGACGAGAATCAGCACGCCGATCTGTATTGGGCGGCGCGAGGGGCCGGGCCAGGCTTCTTCGGTGTGGTCACCTCGTTCTATCTCAAGCTGTACCCGCGGCCGGCGGCTTGTGGCACCA
>JAVROG010000413.1:0-3550 GCA_032162865.1 Mycobacterium sp.
CACCGTGACATCCGCAGGACTGACGCCCAAGCCGTACTCACCTAACAACTGCCAGCTCAAAGCTCTTGACATCTGCGAATTCGATCTCGACGACATCATTGTCACAACTCAGCCAGAACAACCGGCCCTTCCGGGCAAACGAATTGGCCGGGCAGCGGCGCAGCTCAATCCATTTACGACCGACAAATGGCAACCATCAATCAACCCGACATCTGACGGTGCGATCGAGTGATCAACCACGACAGCTGCAGGAACAAGCGAAAATACGACTTGACCTGCGGGAACGCTGGTCGGGCTGACAGGATTTGAACCTGCGACCACTTGACCCCCAGTCAAGTGCGCTACCAAACTGCGCCACAGCCCGGTGCCACCGGTGTGTCGCCGGCAGCAGGTCGAAAGCCTACCGCAGCGCCACCGCTGCCCCACTACGCGACCTGCGCGCCGGTCCCGGCGACTGGATCTGCGCCGGCAAGCACTGAGTGTGGGCACATGGCGTTGAGTGCGCGTCTAGGGCGGCGAAATGACCGCTTGGGCTCAAGTGATCGCTGCGACACCTGATCTGTTGAGGGGTGTTGCGGAAAGCGGGACCAGGGTTTCGAAGCCGGCCTGCCGAAGACGCGGTCATTCCGATGCCCCGACCAACCGGCCGCACAAGCCGATAATCGTCAGCGTAGAGCGATCTCGCTAGCCTGTCTTTACATTTCGCACGAATGCTTTTCGTCATCCCGCCGCCGCTCAGCGGCGCCTGGCTCCCCGCTTTTCGCGTACCCGGACATTGATCCGAATCGGACTGCCCTCGAATCCGAATGTTTCGCGCAGCCGCCGCTCCAGGAACCGCCGATAGCCGGCCTCCAAGAAACCCGAGGTGAACAACACGAAAGTCGGTGGACGGGCGGTGGCCTGGGTCGCGAACAGGATGCGCGGCTGCTTACCGCCGCGTACCGGGGGCGGCGTTGCCGCCACCACCTCCTTGATCCAGGCGTTCAGCGGCCCGGTCGGGATCCGGGTATCCCACGACGCCAAGGCGTTCTCCAGGGCCGGCACCAGTTTCTGCACCGCCCGGCCCGTCTTGGCGGAGATGTTGACGCGCTGCGCCCAACGCACCTGCACCAGTTCGAGGTCGATCTCGCGTTCCAGCAGGTAACGCCGGTCCTCGTCGACCAGATCCCACTTGTTGAAGGCCAACACCAGCGCGCGTCCGGCCTCGATCACCATCGACAGCACCCGCAGATCCTGTTCGGTGAGCGGTTGAGAGCCATCGATCAGCACGATCACCACTTCGGCAGCATCGATGGCACCGTGCGTACGCACCGAGGCGTAGAACTCGTGACCGCTGGCCTGTCCGACCTTGCGGCGCAAGCCGGCGGTGTCGACAAACTTCCAGATCTTGCCGCCGAGTTCGATCAGTGAGTCCACCGGATCGACCGTGGTCCCTGCGACGTCGTGAACCACCGAACGCTCATCACCGGCCAGTTTGTTCAGCAATGAACTCTTACCCACGTTGGGTTTGCCGACCAGCGCCACCCGTCGCGGACCGCCGGTACCCGGCGCCAACTCCGCCACATCTGGCAGCGCTGCCAGCACCACGTCGAGCAGATCGGCCACGCCGCGACCGTGCATTGCGCTGATCGCATACGGCTCACCAAGTCCCAGCGACCACAACGTGGCGGCGTCGGATTCGACTCTGTCGCTGTCAACCTTGTTGGCGGCCAAGAACACCGGCTTGCCGGATCGAAGCAGGATGCGGGCAGCGGCCTCTTCGGCGGTGGTGGCACCTACGGTGGCGTCGACCACCAGAATGATCGCGTCGGCGGTGCGCATGGCCACCGAGGCCTGCTCGGCGACCAGCTGCTGCAGGCCTTTGGCGTCGGGCTCCCATCCCCCGGTGTCCTGCACGACGAACCGGCGTCCGGTCCACAGTGCGTCGTAGGACACGCGGTCGCGGGTCACGCCGGGGACGTCCTGCACCACCGCCTCACGCCGACCGATGATCCGGTTGACCAATGTCGACTTACCGACGTTTGGGCGGCCCACGATCGCCACAACGGGCGCCGGTCCCGACTCGGCCAGGTCCTGCAACTCGGAATCGGTAAGGCCCCACTCGCTTTCGTCCGTCCAGGTGCCGTCCTGTGTCACCGTATTGCCTCGCTTCGCTGCGTGACCAACTCCAACAGGTGGGCGATCACCTCGGGTTCGGTCATGTCGCTGGTGTCGACGACGATCGCATCCGGGGCCGCCCGCAATGGCGACACCGCGCGCGTCGAGTCGAGGTGGTCACGTCGCTGCACGTCGGCCAGCACGGCTTGGTAATCGTCGGCCAGACCCACCCTGACGTTCTGGGCATTGCGGCGTTCCGCGCGGGTCTCGGCCGAGGCTGTGAGGAAGATTTTCACTGGCGCATCGGGGAAGACAACAGTCCCGATGTCACGTCCCTCGACGACGATGCTGCCATCCTTGCCGTGCTCTTCGGCCATCCGGCGCTGGATCTCGACCAACCGGGTGCGCACGGACGGCACCGCCGAGACCGCCGACACCGACCGCGTGACGTCGTCACCGCGGATTTCTGCTGAAACATCTTCTCCGGCAAGGTAGAAGCCGCTCGTGTCGGGGTCATACCCCACCGACAGCTGTACCGCCGACGCGGTCTCACCGACAGCGTCGGGATCCGACGGGTCGACACCGGCGCGCAACACCGCCAGCGTCACTATCCGGTACATCGCCCCGGTGTCGAGGAAACGCGCTCCCAATCCACGCGCCAAACCTTTTGATACGGAAGACTTTCCGGTGCCCGCCGGGCCGTCGATCGTCACGATCAAAGCGCTCACAGTCCGACCGCCTTGTACAGTTGCCCGATCTCATCCATCCGCAACGCCCGGACCGAGCCCGGTCGCTGCTTGCCCAGGGTCACTGCACCGATGTCCGTGCGTACCAACGCTTCTACCGGGAAACCCACCGCCGCCAGCAGCCGGCGCACGATCTTGTTACGCCCCTCGTGCAACGTCACCCGCACCAGCGACTTACCGGGAATGGAGTCTACGACCGCGAAATCGTCGAGTCGCACCGGTCCGTCCTCCAACTCGATGCCGGCCCTCAGCTGCTTGCCCAATCCCCGCGGTACCGCACCTGTCACCGTCGCGAGGTAGGTCTTGCGCACTTCGTGGGAGGGATGCATCAACCGGTGCGCCAACTCGCCGTCATTGGTCAACAGGATCAAGCCTTCGGTGTCGGCGTCCAGACGCCCGACATGGAACAACTTCTTGTTGCCCCGCACCTTTCGTTCGATCAGGTCGCCGATGCACGGCCGGCCGCGATCGTCGGACATGGTCGAGTGCACGCCGCGGGGCTTGTTCAGCACCAGATAAACGAGCGAGTCGTCCAGGACCACCCGGGCTCCATCGACGCGGATCACCGATTCGTCCGGATCGACCCGGGTGCCCAGCTCGGTTACCACCCGCCCGTCTACCTCGACGCGGCCCTCGACGATCAGCTTCTCGGCGGCCCGCCGGGACGCAATCCCGGCCTGGGACAACACTTTCTGCAGGCGGGTCCC
>JAVROG010000414.1:0-5255 GCA_032162865.1 Mycobacterium sp.
GCTGCTGGGTACCAAAGTGGTTGGTGTGCATCATGACTCGTCACGACGGGTGACCTCGCTGACATTGGCCGACCGCACCGAGGTGTCCTGCGACCAGCTGATCGTCGCCGATGGAGCGCGATCCACGCTGGGCCGCAAACTGGGCCGGCGCTGGCATCAGGACACCGTGTACGGCGTCGCCGCTCGCGGATACCTGACCACCGACCGCAGCGACGACCCGTGGCTGACGTCACACCTGGAATTGCGCTCCCCCGACGGCGCCGTGCTGCCCGGCTACGGCTGGATCTTCCCTCTCGGCAACGGCGAGGTGAACATCGGCGTAGGGGCGTTGTCGACCACCAAACGACCGGCTGACCTGGCATTGCGACCGCTGATGTCGTATTACACCGACCTACGACGCGACGAGTGGGGCTTCGACGGCGGGCCGCGAGAGGTGGCCTCGGCGTTGCTGCCGATGGGCGGCGCGGTGTCGGGCGTGGCCGGGCCGAACTGGTTGCTGATCGGCGACGCCGCGGCCTGCGTCAACCCGCTGAACGGCGAGGGCATCGACTACGGGCTAGAGACGGGCCGGTTGGC
Organism: Mycobacterium sp.; assembly: GCA_032162865.1. GTDB lineage: Bacteria > Actinomycetota > Actinomycetes > Mycobacteriales > Mycobacteriaceae > Mycobacterium. The sequence goes on from JAVROG010000414.1 coordinate 577, forward strand.
CGCCGAAGTGCTGGATTCTGCTGACCTATCGCAGCTGTGGCCCGCACTGCTGACTGACCACTACGCGCGCGGATTCTCGATCGCGCGCAGACTCGCGTTGCTGCTGACCTTCCAGCGATTCCTGCCGGCGACCGGGCCGATTGCGATGCGCTCCACCACGTTGATGCGCATCGCCGTCCGGGTGATGGCCAACCTGGTCACCGATGAAGACGCCGACTGGGTGGCGCGGGTGTGGCGTAGCGGCGGACGGGCATCTCGGCTTATCGATCGACGGCCGCCGTTCAGCTGAGCCGGGCATATCAGGCTGGTTGACATATATCAGGCGCGTTGATATACATGAGGGCATGACTGCACCAACGGAATTCGAGTTTGAATCTGCCTACCGCGGCGACTCCCCCCACCTCGGTGAGGGCACCCGGCCCCCGTGGAGCCTGGGCGAACCACAGCCAGAGTTGGCCGCCCTGATCGAGCAGGGCAAGTTCGCGGGCGACGTTCTTGACGCGGGCTGCGGGGAAGGCGCCATCTCGCTGGCCCTGGCCGAACGCGGCCACACCACGCTGGGTCTGGACGCTTCGCCGACCGCCATCGAGTTGGCCCGGGGCGAGGCCGAGAAGCGCGGCGTGACCAACGCCAGCTTCGCGGTGGCCGATATCACCGATTTCTCCACATACCCGCCGGGTGCTGCGGGCCAGTTCAACACCATCGTGGACAGCACGCTGTTCCACTCGATGCCGGTCGAACTGCGCGACGGATATCAGCAGGCGATTGTGCGTGCGGCGGCCCCGGGCGCCTCGTACTTCGTGCTGGTTTTCGACAAGGCAGCTGTACCCGAGGGCCCCATCAACGCCGTCACGGAGGAAGAACTGCGCGCCGCTGTCGCCAAATATTGGGTGATCGACGAGATCCGGCCCGCCCGCATTCACGCCCAGGTTCCGGCGGACTCGCCCGGCATGCCGATCGTGGATGTACGCGATGAATCCGATAGCCGCAAATCGGTGGGTGCGTGGCTTCTCACAGCGCATCTGGGCCAATAACGTGCACAACCAAGGTGTATAGTCCAGCTAATGAAGGGGACGAGGCTGGCTACCTTTGCCGCCCTGGCGGTCGCCGCTATCGGGTTCGCGGCGCCCGCACAGGCCGACGATTACGACCAAGTTTTTAACAGGACGCTGAACGGCTTCGGCATCTACGGCCCGCAGGACTACAACGCCTGGTTGGCCAAGATCAGCTGTCAGCGGATAGAGCGGGGCGTGGACACCGACGCGCACAAGTCGGCGACGTTCCTACAGCGCAATCTGCCGCTGGGCACCACCCAGGGACAGGCATTGCAGTTCCTCGGCGCAGGCATCGACCACTACTGCCCCGAGCAGGTAGGCGTCCTACAGCGGGCGGGAACCTAGGCCTTCGCTTGCACGGGTTTGTACCCCGCGTGCAAGGCCACGATGCCGCCGGTCAGGTTGCGCCACCGCACCGCTGACCACCCGGCCCGGGATATCTCGTGTGCTAATGCCGCCTGATCGGGCCAGGCTCTGATCGACTCCGCAAGGTAGACATAGGCATCAGGGTTGCTGGAGACCGCTCGCGCCACCCGGGGCAGCGCCTGCATCAGATATTCCTTATAGGTGGTCGCGAACAACGCACTTGTGGGAGTGGAGAATTCGCACACCACCAACCGTCCGCCGGGCTTGGTGACGCGGGCCATCTCACGCAGGGCAGCCGGAAAGTCGGCCACGTTGCGCAGCCCGAAACTGATGGTGACCGCATCGAACACCTCGTCGGCGAACGGCAACCGGGTGGCGTCCCCGGCGACCTTGGGCACGTCGCGGCCACTTCCCGCGGCCAGCATGCCGACCGAAAAATCGGCCGCCACACACCACGCCCCGGATTTCGCCAGCTCTACCGTCGACACTGCGGTTCCGGCGGCCAGGTCCAGCACCCGCTGGCCGGACCCGATGCGCAGCGCGGACCGGGTGGCGCGACGCCAGAACCGGTCTTGGCCCAGCGAAAGCACGGTGTTGGTGAGGTCGTAGCGACCGGCGACGCCGTCGAACATGGACGCGACGTCGCGGGGATCCTTATCGAGGTCCGCACGGCTCACACCTGAAACGCTACCTGGCCAGCCGAGCCGGGAATGAGTCGCCGGTCGATGCGTTGCAACACTGCGTGAGCGAAAAAGTTTGGTTTATCACCGGTACCTCGCGCGGTTTCGGACGGGAGTGGACCGCCGCAGCGCTCGAACGCGGCGACAAGGTCGCCGCCACAGCTCGAAACACCGCATCGCTGGACGACCTCGTCGGGCAATACGGCGACGCGCTGCTGCCGATCCGGTTGGACGTCACCGACCGAGACGCGGACTTCGCGGCCGTCAAGCAGGCACACGACCATTTCGGCCGCCTGGACATCGTGGTGAACAACGCCGGCTACGCCGAGTTCGGGTTCATCGAAGAAGTATCGGAGCAGGCAGCACGGGATCAGTTGGAAACCAATGTGTTTGGCGCGTTGTGGGTCACCCAGGCCGCGTTGCCCTACCTGCGCGAGCAGCGCAGCGGCCACATCATCCAGGTGTCCTCGATCGGCGGCATCACCGCGTTTGCCAACCTGGGCCTCTATCACGCTTCCAAGTGGGCGCTGGAGGGTTTCTCCCAGTCGTTGGCTCAGGAGGTGGCACCGTTCGGCGTGCACGTCACGTTGATCGAACCGGGCGGCTTCGACACCGACTGGGGCGGCGCGTCGGCCAACCACGCCTCGCGGCTACCTGCCTACGACGAGGTGCACGCCGCGGTCGACGCCGGACGTCGCGAACGGGCGGCGTACCAAGGCAACCCGACAGCCTCGGCGGCCGCGTTGTTCGAGGTGGTGGACGCCGAAGAACCGCCGCTGCGGGTGTTCTTCGGCGCGCTGCCGCTGCAGCTGGCCAAGGCCGACTACGAGAGCCGGTTACGCAATTGGGAGCAGTGGCAGCCGGTGGCCGAGCAGGCGCAGGGGTAGCGGCTACGCGTAGCGGCGCCGGGACACACGCACGCGTCCGGGATCGGCCTGCACCGCTTCGTAGTGTCCGAGCAGCTCGTCGCAGATCACCGGCCAGCTACGGCCGAGCACGCTGCGCCGAGCCGCCTGGGTATAGCGCTGACGTTCGGCCAGCAGATGGGCGACGGCCTCAGGCAGGCGATCCTCAAACTCGTTGACGGGCAACAACAACCCGGTGCGGTACGGGGTGATCAGGTCGCGCGGGCCGCCGGCGTCGGGGGCTATCACCGGCAACCCCGACGCCAGCGCTTCCTGCACGACCTGACAGAACGTCTCATGTTCGCCGGGGTGCACGAAGACGTCCATGCTGGCATATGCCGCGGCGAGCTCGTCGCCGTGCAGTGCACCAGCGAAATTGGCTGTGGGCATTGCTGATTGCAGTTTGGCGCGATCGATTCCGTCGCCGACGACAACCAGGCGCACTCCTCCGGCGGCCGCAAGCACCGCGAGTCGCTCGACGTGCTTCTCCGGAGCCAGCCGGCCGACAAAGCCGACGATCGGCTTACCGTCCGGAGACCATTGACGGCGCAGCGTCTCGTCACGCGCCGAGGGCGCGAACCGGATCAGGTCGACGCCGCGCCCCCACCGATAGACCCGCGGGAAACGTTGAACAGCAAGGGCTTCCATGGTCGGTGTGGACGGCGCCAGGGTCCGGTCGGCAAGGCTGTGCAAGTGCCGAAACCACGCCCACGCGACCCGGGTGGTCATCGGCATGCCGTAGCTCGCGGCGAATCCCGGCACGTCGGTCTGGTATACGGCCACCGTTGGCACACCGAGCCGGCGCGCGGCGAGCATCCCGCCGTAACCGAGCAGTGCCGGTGAGGCCAGATGCACCACGTCGGGATCGAATCCGCGCAGCACGCGAAGGATTCGAGGGGTGGGCACACCCAACGGGAGGGAATTCACCTTGGGAAACATTCGTGACGGCACCCGGTGCACCCGGACACCGTCGTGCAGCCGGTCTGCACGCGTCTCGCCAGACGGGCTGTCCGGTGCGATGACGAGAGCTTCGTGACCGGTGCGACGCAGATGCTCGAGAACCCGAACCACCGAGTTGCTGACACCATTGACCTGCGGCAGGAACGACTCGGCGACGATTGCAACGCGCACGCAACCCACAGTGGCAGCGTCGCCTGTCGGCAAGGTTGCCGACGGGAATACGAGACGCGAAATCTGGTGCTAGGTGTCCGCGCGCTGGTTCAGCCGCTTGTCCAGCACAGCCAGCAGGATCAACGCGATCGCGCCGGTCAGCCAGGCCACCACCGCGATGGACCCCGCCGGGATGATCGCCAGCCCGGCGTTGCGGTGCTGCACCCGAACGAGATTCGGGTCCTTCTTGTTGTATTCGACATAGATCCGCATGCCCTCGGACAGCTCCGACGGATACAGCACACCTAGTTCGGGCCGATAGGTGACGCGCTCGGGTGTGACGAACTCGATGGTGGAGCGCCGAGATCCCGCGCTGAGCACCTCGGCCTGCGCCACCCCCATGTTGCGGTCGATCGCCAGGTCGTTGCGCCAGGTGCCGGCCACCAGCAGCAGCGACTGCAAGGTGACCAGCAGGGTCACGATCAATACCGCAATCCGCACCCAGCGCACCACAATCCTGGACCGGGTGTCCGGCAGCTCTTCGCTGGTGCCGTGAATCAGCG
>JAVROG010000415.1:0-17282 GCA_032162865.1 Mycobacterium sp.
CCGCCAGCGTTCGTCCTGAGCCAGAATCAAACTCTCCAAACAAAAACCCCTCGATAACGAGGTGAATTCACAATCAGAGAAAATCTGATCTAACAAAAAGACACCATGAACTGGCATCAAAATAAAAACGACTACACCCACACACGGGGGGTGTGGAATGTAGTCAAAAAAACAACAACAATCAAAACACCAAACACACTATTGAGTTCTCAAACAACACTTTTGGCTTACTTTCGGCCCGTTTCGGGGCAACCCTACCAGCTTAATACAGATCCGGCATGAGAGTCAAGCCCCGGTTTCAATCATCTTTGGGAAGGTGACTGCGCCTGTGGGCGTTGAACTGTCGCTACTGTACCCGCTCGATCTCAGCTCCCAAAATCCCCAGGTTCTCAACGAATAACGGGTAGCCGCGGTCGATGTGGAACACGTCGTGCACCTCGGTGTCTCCGTCGGCGACAAGGCCCGCGAGCACCAGGCCGGCGCCTGCCCGGATGTCCGAACACCACACCGGGGCACTGGATAGTTGCGGCAGACCGCGCACCACCGCGTGGTGCCCGTCGGTGCGCGCATCGGCTCCGAGCCGGATCATCTCTTCGACGAAGCGGAACCGCGCTTCGAACACGTTCTCGGTGATCATCGACGTGCCGTCGGCGATCGACGCCAGCGCGATCGCCATCGGCTGCAGGTCGGTCGGGAACCCGGGGAACGGCAAGGTCGCCATGTTGACGGCCTTCGGCCGCTCGTATTGAACGACCCGAAAGCTGTGGTCGGTCTGGGTGACTGTGGCACCCGCGTCGTGCAGCTTGTGCAGCACCAACTGCAGATGCGACGGATCGATTCCAGACACCGTGATATCGCCGCGGGTCATCGCCGCGGCGATGCCCCAGGTGGCAGCCACGATGCGGTCACCGATGACGCGATGCTCGGTGGGATGCAACCGCGGCACACCGGTGATGGTCATCGTCGGCGAACCGGCGCCTTCGACCTGCGCACCCATCTGGTTCAACATCGTGCACAGGTCGACCACGTCGGGTTCGCGCGCCGCATTGTGGATGGTGGTGACGCCTTCTGCCACCACAGCTGCCATCAAGATGTTCTCGGTCGCCCCTACGGAAGGGAATTCCAGCTGAATCTCGGCCCCGCGCAACGTATCTGCGTGCGCGACCACGCATCCGTGTTCGATGTTGCAGGTCGCGCCAAGTTGCCGCAGGCCGGCTTGGTGCATGTCCAGCGGACGGGATCCGATCGCGTCACCACCCGGAAGCGCTACCTTGGCCTTCTTGCAGCGACCGACCAACGGGCCGAGCACGCAGACCGAGGCCCGGAACTGGCGCACCGCCGCGAAGTCGGCGTCGTACTTCGGTTCGTCGGGTGAACTGATGCGGGCAACATCGCCGTCGAGTTCGACGGTGGCGCCCAAGCCACGCAGTACCTCGGCCATCAGCGGCACGTCGAGGATGTCGGGACAATTGGTGATCGTGCTGGTGCCTTCGGCCAACAGAGTGGCGGCCATGAGCTTGAGCACGCTGTTCTTGGCGCCCCCAACAGCGACTTCGCCTGCCAACCGGGCGCCACCGGTCACTACGAATCGCTCTGCCACCCGGGTCAGTCTAGTGATGCGGTATCCCACTTGTCAGTGGGCCGAGCCGCAACGACGGCTCGAGTGACCGGCGGCACGCGGTACCGTCTTGCTCATGGCAGTCCATCTGACCCGCATATATACCCGGACCGGTGACGACGGCACGACAGGATTGAGCGATTTCTCACGCGTGGCCAAGACCGACGCGCGTCTGGTGGCCTATGCGGATTGCGACGAGGCCAATTCCGCGATCGGCGTCGCAGTCGCCCTGGGCGTTCCTGACGAACGACTCGCCGACGTGCTGCGGCAGATCCAGAACGATTTGTTCGACGCCGGCGCGGACCTGTCGACGCCCTTGATAGATAACCCCGAGCATCCCCCGCTGCGCATCACCCAGGCCTACATCGACCGGCTTGAAGGTTGGTGCGACATCTATAACGAGGACCTTCCAGCACTCAATTCTTTTGTGCTACCGGGCGGTTCGCCGTTATCGGCGCTTTTGCACGTCGCTCGCACGGTGGTCCGGCGTGCCGAGCGGGCGGCGTGGGCCGCCGTCGACGCCCATCCGGAAGGGGTCAGCGTGTTGCCCGCAAAGTATCTCAATCGGTTGTCGGATCTGCTCTTCATCCTGTCGCGGGTGGCCAACCCCGACGGTGACGTGCTGTGGCAGCCGGGCGGCGGCAATTCGCGTTAGGTTTCACACGCTACGCCGGCGCGCGCGGGGTGACGGCCGAGACTCGAGCCACGACTGGAACGCTGTCAAAGCGCCTCTATCCAAAGCGATTTCATAACCGAATCGGCGTTCCTGGGTGCTGTCGCGCAGTTCCAACACCACGATCTCGTCGGTCATGATGTCGAATTCGTCCCCGCGGGGCGCGCGCCTGGCGACGACCTCCACCCCACGCCGGCTCAGCCGACGATCCGGCCAGAAGCGAAAACTGGACAGCCGGTAGTACTCGGCCTCGCCACCGCGATATCGGATCATGCCGTGGCGCCAGCCATGCCCGCCGACGGCCGGAATGTCGCGCATGATGGCGGCCGTTCCGCCCTGCCGCAGCTTCCACAGCCGGTAAGTCAGGGCGAGGACGGCCGTCCCCAACAGAACGACGAGCACGGCCATGCCGACCATGGGCGCGCTCATCGGACTATTAGTCGAGCGCGCCGACAGCGCGCAATCTGGCGCGGCCCCTGGCGGCGGTCTTCTCGTCGTCAGATTCGGAATCCTGCCTGGCGGCGCTCTCATCGATTTCCGACTCGAATTCCGCGGATTCCGCGAGGATGGTGACCCCTTCGTCGGTCACCGACATGAACCCGCCGTCGATGGCTACCCGCAAGTCATCGTCGCCTTCGCGCTCCACGCGCACCATGGCGTCGTCGACCAATTGGGCCACCAACGGGATGTGGTGGGGCAGGACGCCGATCTCGCCGACGGTGGTGCGGGTAAACAGGAACGTTGCCTCCCCTGACCAGATCTCGCGGTCGACGGCGACGATCGCAACATTCATTTCAGTCATGTCACACCACCTTCGCTTCTTGCCCGGTCAAACAGCAGTTCCCAGTCACAGCTTGACGTCGAAGGTCTCGGCCTTCTTGGCCAAGTCCTCGAGTCCACCGATCAGGAAGAACGCCTGCTCGGGCACGTGGTCGAAGTCGCCCTTGGACAGCTTGTCGAACGCCTCGATGGTTTCCTTGACCGGCACGGTCGAACCGGGCTTCCCGGTGAACTGTTCGGCCGCCATCATGTTCTGCGACAGGAATCGCTCGATCCGCCTGGCGCGGTTGACCAACTGCTTGTCCTCTTCGGACAGCTCGTCGACACCGAGGATAGCGATGATGTCCTGAAGGTCCTTGTAGCGCTGCAGGATTCGGATGACTTCCTGGGCCACCCGGTAGTGCTCGTCACCGACGACACCGGGGTCCAGAATGGTCGAACTCGACGCCAGCGGGTCCACGGCCGGGAAGATGCCCTTGGAGAAGACATTACGGGACAGCTCCGTGGTGGCGTCCAAGTGGGCGAACGTGGTCGCGGGCGCCGGGTCGGTGTAGTCGTCGGCAGGCACGTAGACGGCTTGCATCGAGGTAATCGACTTGCCTCGCGTCGAGGTGATGCGCTCCTGCAGCTCGCCCATCTCGTCGGCAAGGGTGGGCTGGTACCCCACCGCCGACGGCATACGTCCGAGCAGCGTCGACACCTCCGAACCAGCCTGGGTAAACCGGAAGATGTTGTCGATGAACAACAACACGTCCTGGCCCGCCTCGTCGCGGAACCACTCCGCCATGGTCAGCGCGGACAGCCCCACCCGCATACGGGTGCCGGGCGGCTCATCCATCTGACCGAAGACCAGCGCGGTGTCCTTGAGTACGTCGGCTTCCTTGAGCTCGACCCAGAGGTCGTTGCCCTCGCGGGTGCGCTCCCCCACGCCAGCGAAAACCGAAGTACCACCGAAGTTTCGGGCGATACGGTTGATCATCTCCTGGATCAGCACCGTCTTGCCCACGCCGGCACCACCGAACAGCGCGATCTTGCCGCCACGCACATAGGGAGTCAGGAGGTCGACGACCTTGAGGCCGGTCTCGAGCATCTCAGTCCGGGGCTCGAGCTCTTCGAAGGCCGGTGGCTTGCGGTGGATCGACCACTTGTCGAAGTCGTCGCCGTATCCCTCTTCGTCCAGGCAGACGCCCAGGGCGTTGAAGACGTGGCCCTTGACGCCCTCACCGACCGGCACCGAGATCGGTTTACCGGAGTCGGTGACCTCCACGCCGCGCACCAGGCCGTCGGTGGGCTGCATGGAGACTGTGCGCACCAGGTTGTCACCTAGGTGCTGCGCCACCTCCAAGGTGAGGGTTTTCGCCAACGACTCGTAGCTGATGTCGGCATTCAGGGCGTTGAACAGTTCTGGGACGGAACCACGCGGAAACTCGACGTCGACGACGGGCCCGGTGATCCGGACCACCCGGCCGTTGGTGTCAGAGCCGTTGGAGGACTTCTCAGTCTTTCCATTCGTTTCAGTAGCAGCTGCCATATTCTCTTCGCTTCCTCGTGTGGCTACTTGGCGGCGTCGGCGAGCGCGTTTGCGCCGCCGACGATTTCGCTGATCTCTTGGGTGATCTGGGCCTGGCGCTCCCGGTTTGCCTGCAGCGTCAGGTCTTTGATCAGGTCGTCGGCGTTGTCGGTGGCGGACTTCATCGCACGTTGGCGTGATGCCAACTCCGATGCCGCCGATTCCAGTAGCGCCGCGTACACGCGGGTAGTCAGATACCGCGGCAGCAGCGCGTCGAACAGACTGGTCGCATCGGGCTCGAACGAGTACAGAGTGCTCGGTCCGGTGTCTTCCTCGACATACTCCACCACCATCGGGGCCATCCGGTGGGCTGCCGCGGATTGCGACATCATCGACTTGAATTCCGAGTACACGATGTGCAATTCGTCGACGCCTTGGGTGTCGTCGGATTCGTCATCGTCATCGCCGGTGCCCTTCATGAAGACATCGACCAAGGTCGAACTGATCTCGGCGGCGTCCTCGACTTTGGGTTGTTCGGAAAAGCCGGTCCAGGACTCGGCAATATCCCAGTTGCGGAACGTGTAGTAGTTCTGGGCTTTACGGCCAACGGTGTAGAGAACCGGTTCCTTTCCTTCTTCCCGCAGCAAGGAGAACAGCTCCTCGGAGCGACGGAAGATGCTGGAGTTGTACGCACCGCACAGACCGCGGTCGGAAGACAGCACCAGCACGCCAGCCCGCTTCGGCTCCTCCCGCTCGACCAGCAATGGATGGTCCAGAGCGGCCTCGGCGGACAGGGTGTAGAGCATCCGGGTGATCTCGAATGTGTAGGGCCGCGCGGCTTTCAGTCGAGTCTGTGCCCTACCGATACGCGATGTCGCGATCAGTTCCTGAGCCTTGGTGATCTTCTTGATCGACCCCGCCGAGCGAATCCGACCACGTAGTTCGCGGAGTGTGGCAGCCATTGTTAGCTACTTCTTGTCCTTCTTGGTGTCCTTGGATTCTTTCTTAGAGTCCCCGGAGGCCTTCGTCGATTCTCCGGAGTCCTTCTTGGAGTCCTTCTTGGAATCCTTGTCCTTGGGCTTTTCCTTCTTGACCTGTACCGATTCCTTGGCCACTTCGTCTTCGTCCATGGCCTCGACATGCGAGTCGGGTACCACCGACCCGCCACCACTGGCGGAGAAGCCCTTCTTGAAGTGGTCGATGATGTCGACCAGCTTCTCTTCGTCCTCTTCGCCCAGCTTTTCACTCTTGCGGATATTTTCGAGGAACCCTTCCTCGGAAGCCTTCATGTGGTCGAGGAGTTCGGCTTCAAAGCGTTTGACGTCTTCGACCGGCACCGAGTCCAGGTGACCGCCGGTGCCCAGGAAGATCGACACCACCTGCTCCTCAATGGCCATCGGCCGATATTGCGGCTGCTTAAGCAGCTCGACCAGACGCTCACCGCGCGCCAACTGCTTCTTGGAGGTGTCATCCAAGTCAGACGCAAACGCGGCGAAGGATTCCAATTCGCGGTACTGCGACAAATCCAAGCGGAGACTTCCTGAAACCTCTTTCATCGCCTTGATCTGCGCCGCGCCGCCGACTCGGGACACCGAGGAACCCACGTTGATGGCGGGGCGCACACCCTGGTTGAACAGATCCGACTCCAGGAAGCACTGGCCATCGGTGATGGAGATGACGTTGGTCGGGATGTAGGCCGAGATGTCGTTGGCCTTCGTCTCGATCACCGGCAGGGCCGTCAGTGAGCCGCCACCGAGATCGTCCGAAAGCTTCGCGCAACGCTCCAGCAGCCGGGAGTGGAGGTAGAACACATCACCGGGGAACGCCTCACGGCCGGGCGGCCGGCGCAGCAGCAGCGAGATCGCACGGTATGCGTCGGCGTGCTTGGTCAAATCGTCGAAGACGATCAGCACATGCTTGCCGGCGTACATCCAGTGCTGGGCGATTGCCGAACCCGTATACGGCGCAAGCCATTTGAAGCCGGCGGAATCCGAAGCGGGCGCCGCGACGATGGTGGTGTAGTCCATCGCGCCGCCCTCTTCCAGCGCCTGGCGCACAGCGGCGATCGTCGTGCCCTTCTGCCCGACGGCCACGTAGACGCAGCGCACCTGCTTCTTCTCGTCGTCGGTCTCCCAGTTCTTGCGCTGATTCAGGATGGTGTCCACGCACACCGCGGTCTTGCCGGTCTTGCGGTCGCCGATGATCAGCTGACGCTGCCCGCGGCCGATCGGAGTCATCGCGTCGATCGCTTTGATGCCGGTCTGCAGCGGTTCCTTCACGCCCTGTCGGTCGATCACCGACGGCGCCTGCAGCTCCAGAACCCGGCGAGCGTCGGTCTCGATGTCACCGCCACCGTCGATCGGGTGACCGAGGGGATCGACCACCCGGCCCAGGTAGCCGTCGCCGACCGGGACCGACAGCACCTCACCGGTCCGCTTTACCTGCTGGCCCTCTTCAATCTTCTGGAAGTCACCGAGCACCACCGCGCCGATGTTGTGCTCGTCCAAGTTGAGGGCAACGCCGAGGACTCCGCCGGTGAATTCCAGCAGCTCCTGCATCATCACCGAGGGCAGACCTTCGACGTGCGCGATACCGTCGCCAGCATCGACGACGGTGCCGACCTCCTCCCGGGAGGTGTCCGAAGTAAAGGACTCTACGTACTCTTCGATCGCGCTCTGAATGTCATCAGCGGAGATTGTCAACTCGGCCATGGCTTTTCGTCTTCCTACTTCGGGGTTGGTGCTGACTAGTACGTGCTTCAGTCGTGCTTCAAGCGGTCATGGTCAATCGGGCAACTGAGCCTCGGCAGCGGCCAAACGAGACTTGAGCGTGCCGTCGATGACCTCGTCACCCACAGAGATCAAGAGGCCACCGAGTAGTTCGTTGTCGACCTGCAGCTGCACCGCCACCGGATGAGCGTAGATGCGGCTCAGCACCTCGGTCAGACGTGTGCGCTGCGCATCGCTGAGCTCGGCCGCCGCACTCACTTGAGCGACGACCTCGCCGCGGCGGGCGACCGCCACCTCCGCCAGAAATTGCAGTGCCTCGTCGACCGGCTGCTGACCTCTCAACAGCTCGACAGTGTTGGACAACAATGCATTCGTGATCCTGTTGCTTCTGCCGCTGGCGCCCTTGAGCACATTGCGCAGCAACCCAACCCGGCCCTCGACCGGAGTCGTCTGATCGCCCAACAGGATCGAAAGGCGCGGCTGCGCCTCAAGAATGCGGGAATACTGGAACAACTGCTCTTCGACCTCGTCGACCCGGTCCTCGCGTTCCGCAACTTCCAACAACGCTTGCCGTGACACGTGCTCGATGGCATCGATCAGATCCGAGTTGGCAGACCACCGCTCCGAAACCGCCTTTTTCAACACGTCGAGCGTGGGATCGCCGACTTTGCCGGATACCAGTTGCTCGATCAACTTGACCCTGGGCGCGGAGTCTTCGGCCGACACGGTCAGGTACCGGGTGACCACAACTTCGCGGTTCAGCAATTTGGCCACCGACACCAGTTCATCGGCAAGCTTTTCCAGTGCTGGATCGTCGAGATCCTTGGCGATCGTGTCGAACCGGTCCCCCACGTTCCCCAGCGCCCGACGACTCGACGATCGCATCTTTGCCAGTACCGGATACTGGATTTCCGCTGCCTCTGGCGCCATGTCATCGAGCTCGTCGAGCAACCGGTCCACGGTCGCTGCCTTCTGCTCATCGTCGGCAACAAAATTGCGGATCAAATCCCCCGCCTGGCGCACAGATTCGTGGCCGAGCTCCAAGCGGAGCTGACGACTCAGTTGCGCGCGCAGCAATTCCGTCTGGCGTGCCCCTTGCGCTGTGATGCGTTTCGCTTCGGCTTCGGACTGTGCCTTCATCTGTTCGGCGATTTTTTCGGCGTCGGACTTCGCCTCCTCGACGAGGGTCTTCGCCTCTTCCCTGGCCGCTTCCACCGCTTTGCTGTGTGCCGTCGTCGCATCAATCACCCGCTTGGCGGCGGTAGCCGAGTCCTTCAGCTGTTGACGCACCGTCTCTTGCCGATCGACCATCGCCCGGCGCACCGGTGGCACAACATAACGCCACACCAGGAGCACGATGGCCGCAAAGCCCACTAACTGTCCGATAAAAGTCGACATTGTGAGCTACCTCGTCGCGGCTGAAGGGGTGATGTCGACTCCGAGGATCCGACTGGCCAGCGTGGCCGACATGGCACCTACGTTGGAGCGCAGATCCATCTCCACGGCGTCTCTCTCCCGCTTCAATTGCTCGCTGGCCATTTGCAATGTCGATGCCACCTGCTGCTCCGCTTGGGCGCGCGCGTCCTCGATGACCTTACGGCCCTCCGTCCGGGCATCATCGCGGTACGACCCTGCCTGGACTCGGGCTTCCTTCATGACCTCTTCGTAGTCGGACTGGGCGGCGGCGAACTGCTCGGCCGACTTCTTGGTGTCTGACTGTGTCTTCGCGACCATGGCGTCGCGTTCCCGCAGCACCTTCAGGATCGGCGGCACGACCCACTTGGTGATTACTCCGAGCACCACCAGGAAGATGGCCAGCACGAAGAAGAAGGTGGCGTTGGGAATGAGAAAGTTCTTTTGGCCGCCTCCTTCTGCTGCGAAAGTCACAGCCGAAGCAAGAGAGCCCACTTCGCCTTGAGGACCCATCACAGCGAATTACTGGGCGCCGGGAGTGGCAAAGACGAACAAGGCCATGAACGCCAGGTTGATGAAGTAGGCCGCCTCGACCAGACCGACGGTGATGAAGAACGGCGTGAACAGCCGTCCCTGCGCCTCGGGCTGGCGGGCAACACCGGCGATCAGCGCGTTACCGGCGATACCGTCACCGATTCCGGCACCGATGGCGCCGCCGGCCATGATCAGTCCACCGCCGATGAGGGCGCCCTGAAGAATTTCGGGAGCTGGCATTTTGTTTATCCTCCTTGATAACTGGTAGCGCGCTACCAGGATTGACAGGTCTAGTGGTGGTCTTCTTCTAACTCCATGGATTGACTGAAGTACAAGACGGTCAGCAGCGCGAAAATGAATGCCTGGATGGCACCGACGAACAAGTCGAACGACTTCCAGATCGCGTTCGGCAGCCACAAGATGTACGGCGGGAACATTGCGATCAGCGCGACCAGGATGCCGCCGGCGAAGATATTGCCAAAAAGTCGGAGCGACAACGAGATCGGCTTGGCCAGTTCTTCGACGAGGTTGATCGGTGCCAGGATTGCGACGTGGCCCTTGAGCAGCTTCACCGGGTGGCCGATGATTCCTCGACGCCAGATCCCGGCCGCGTGGTAGCAGACGAAGACGAACAGTGCCAGCGCCAGCACGTAGTTGATGTCCGCGGCGGCAGAGGAGAGCAATTCGCTGGTCTTCTCGCCGTCTTTGTACTGCAGCGGCAACACCGCCAGCCAGTTGGAGATCAAGATGAACACAAAGATGGTCACCGCGAGCGGCAGCACGAAGGGTGCGATCCGCATCCCGATGGCACTTTCGACCTGGTTGCGCATTTGGATGGTGACCGCCTCGAAGAACAACTGCACTCCGCCGGGCACATCGGTCGAGGTGACCTTGGAGCGCAGCCAGAACGCCAGCGCGATCACGATCACCGCGGCGATCGCGGTCGAATAGATGGTGTCGGTGTTGACCTCCAGACCCAACCATTTGCCGGTGTGGTGCTCGCCCACCTCGATTTTGGCGGCGGCCAGGATCGACTCAGTCATCACCGACGCTCCTCCCCTCAGTACCTTCCGATCCGGTCAGTACCCCGCCCTCTGGGGTCTCAAGCGTTGCGTCCGGATCCCCTTTGCGCAGCTTCTTCCACACCGGTAGCGCGGTCGATGCCACCAGAAGCACCTGGAAGAGCGCGAGGCCGAACACCACGCCCAAGCCGTCGGGCCGGAATATGAAAGCGATGATCAGCGCCAGGATGGTGATGATCGCGACCCGCGACGCCGAGTTGATGGCCATCGAGGTCTTCAGCGGGTGATCGCGCGAGGTGATCGACTCCACCGAACGCCGAACCAACAGGGCGTTGAGCAAACCCAGTAGCAACCCGACGCCGAAGAATGCCCCCACTATCGGGTGACCGGCGTAAGCCGCGATCAATGTCGCCACCGCGGTCACTGCGACGCTGATGACGAATAGGCGAACCGGACGGAAAGCAACAGCGGGAAACACCAACGGCGCATCCTGCGCTGGTGTCGTCACTGCAGCACCTCAATCCCAGGTTGATGGAGCGTGAACCACATCACTTGCTGATCCGTGGCCCGCCGAGCGTATCGCAAGGGTCGCGATGGAATCACCCAAGGGGTAGCTCCCTGTGTCGGTCTTCTTTCGGCGCCACCGGATACACATCCGCCGGGCCGAGGGGCCGGCAACCCGCGAGGTTTAATTCGGGGCTCTACCAGCACCGTACCATAAACGAGACGGCACTACTACCGATCGTCGTAGTCCTCGTCGCGGCGGCGCAACAGCGGAATCACGGTCGCGACGCCCGCGACGATGATCGCTCCCAACATCACCGCCGCGGTATGACGCGGGTCGAAAAAGATCGTGCTCGCCGCACCGAACGCGACGATGCCCACCCACAGGTAGATGAGCAGAACCACCCGGCGATGCGAATGGCCGATCTGCAGCAGCCGGTGGTGCAGGTGCATCTTGTCGGGAGTGAAGGCGCTGCGGCCCGCACGGGTGCGACGGACGATCGCCAGCAGCAGGTCGAGCATCGGCACGAACATGACGGCCACCACCAGCAGGAACGGCGACAGCAGAGCAAACACGTCGCGGGCACCGTAGGCGTTCTGGGAAATCGGGCCGGCGGCCGTTGTGGACGCGGCCGCAAGCATCAAGCCGATCAGCATCGACCCGGAATCGCCCATGAAGATCCGGGCCCGGTGAAAGTTGTGCGGCAGAAAGCCCAGGCAGGCACCCGCCAGGACCACGGAGATCACGGCAGGCGGGTAATACAGCACGTCACCCCCGTGGTCACGCAGTAGACCAACCGAGAACACGCAGATCGCCAGCGCCGTGATGAGGCCCAGTCCGGCAGCCAGTCCGTCGAGGCCGTCGACGAAGTTCATCGCATTGACGATCGACACCGTCAGCGCCAACGTGAGCAGGATCGAGGAGGCTTGATCCAGCACGATGGTGCCGACGCCCCCAAACGGGATGTAGAGCACACTCCAGGCCACACCCATGGTGACCAGCACGCTGGCCGCGGTGATCTGACCGGCGAACTTCGTCAGCGCGTCCAGACCCCAACGGTCGTCGATCAGACCGATACCCATGATCACCGCGCCGGCGACCATCACCGCGGGCATACCGGTCGAATAGACGAACCCGCGCGTGAGGGCCGGAAGCTGCGAAGCAAGGAAGACGGCGGAAACCACGCCGAGAAACATCGCCAACCCACCCATACGCGGGGTAGGAGTCACGTGCACGTCACGTTCCCGCGGGTAGGCGACGGCACCCAGCCGGGTGGCCAACACGCGCACCGGTCCGGTCGCAAAGTACGTGATGATCGCCGCGGTCAATCCGACCAGAGCTAACTCACGCAACGGCACACCGGCGCTGCGATCCGAAAGGGCGAGCAAACCACCGGCAAGGCTGGCCACGTCGCTGGACACCTCGAGACCGTACTTCACCAACCTGAGACGCCTGTCAGGCGATCAGACTGGCCGCGTCCACACCGAGTACCTCGGCAATCCGTTCGGCGCTCACTGGTCCCTCGCGCAGGATGCGCGGCGTGTTTCCGCTCAGATCGAGGATCGTCGAGGCGGCTTGCTGTGCGGAAGGTCCGGCGTCGAGATAGGTGTCGACAAGATCACCGAGTTGGCGTCGTGCCTCGTCGGCGTCGACGGCGGCCGGCTGGCCGGAGACGTTCGCGCTGGACACGGCCATGGGTCCGACCTCGCGCAACAACTCGATGGCAACCGGGTGCAACGGCATCCGCAGCATCACGGTGCCGTGCGCGTCGCCGAGATCCCAACGCAGCGATGGCGCCTGGACCACCACCAGACTGAGCGCCCCCGGCCAGAATGCCCGCACCAGGTCGCGCGCCCCGTCGGGCATGCCGTACACCAGCCCTTCGATCGTGTGCCAGGAACCGACGAGCACACCCACCGGCATGTCGCGGCCCCGGCCCTTGGCCGAGAGCAGGGCGTCCACCGCGGTGCTGTCGAATGCGTCGGCACCGATGCCGTAGACGGTGTCGGTCGGCAGCACAACCAGCCGGCCGGCCTTGAGCGCCCCTACCGCAGAGGTGATTCCGCGTGAACGCTGGTCCGGGTCGGCGCAGTCGAACACGTCAGCCATCGGCGCCGCTCTCCCCCGCAGGCGGGAGGTGCCCCCACCTCATCGCGGCACTCTGCATCGTCGCCGGCGCGAAGCCATCGGCGCCGCTCCTCCTTGCCGTCACGAATCGTGGCCGTCCGGTCAGATCGTTGCGGGCCATGACGTCCTCGAAAAGCCCTGTCCTACTGATTGATTCCATGGTCGCCGCCGAAGTGGTGTCGTCATGCTCAACGGCGAACAATCCGCCGGGGCGTAGCCACCGCCCGGCCAGTGCCACAACGGCGGGTATCACCGACATGCCGTCGGGCCCGGCAAAGACTGCGTGCGGTGGATCATGCTGCACCACTTCGGGATCCAGCACTGAATCGTCGGGAATATAGGGCGGGTTTGCGACGACGAGGTCTACCTGCGCGTCGAGTTCCGCCAACAGACCGGGTGTGCTTATGTCCGCTCGAACCAACTCCACACCGGTGCCCTCGGCGTTGCGACGTGCATATTCGAGGGCCACATCGGAGTCGTCGATGCCGATGATTCGGGCGACCGGCCAATGCCGGGCCAGCGCAACCGCCAACGCACCGGATCCGGTGCATAGGTCGACAATGCAGGATTGGCCCAAAAGTGTTTGTGCGGTAGCCCATTCCAGGATGGATTCGGTCTCCGGTCGCGGTATGAACACACCCGGACCGACGTGCAGCACCACTGGACCGAATCCCACCGTCCCCAGCAGATGCTGCAACGGCACCCGCTGCGAACGCGCACTGACGGCATCGTGATAGCGCCCGAAGAATTCTTCGTCGGGGGGGTCGAGCACGGCCAGCCGACCACGATCGGTGCCCGCCACGTGAGCGGCCAACTGTTCAGCATCGTGACGGGCCGAGTCGATTCCCGCTTCGGCCAGGATCGCCGCAGCGGAGTCAATGGCCTGGCGCAGGCTGTGCTGAACGGTCATGTCGCTTGTTGGAGACGTGACTGTTTGTCGGCTTCACTCAGCGCATCGAAGAGGGCGTCCAAGTCGCCGTCCAGAACCTGGTCGAGATTGTGCGACTTGAAACCGATTCGGTGATCAGTGATCCGGTTCTCGGGATAGTTGTAGGTGCGGATGCGCTCACTGCGGTCCACCGTGCGGATCTGGCTGGCACGGTCGGCCGAAGCGTCGGCGAGCGCCTGTTCCTCCGCCACTACCTGCAGACGTGCGGCCAGTACCTGCAAGGCGCGGGTCTTGTTCTGTAGCTGCGACCGTTCGTTCTGGCAGGTGACAACGATGCCGGTGGGCAGGTGGGTAATCCGTACCGCGGAGTCGGTGGTGTTGACGCCCTGACCGCCCTTGCCCGACGACCGGTACACGTCGATGCGCAGGTCCGATTCGTCGATCTGCACCTCGCCGACTTCCTCGGGCTCCGGATAGACCAGCACACCGGCAGCCGAAGTGTGCACCCGACCTTGGGATTCCGTCACCGGCACCCGCTGGACCCGGTGCACACCTCCCTCGAACTTCATTCGTGACCAAACTCCGTCGGCCGAATCACCTTTACTGGCAATGGCCAGCGTCGCGTCCTTATAGCCACCGAGATCCGAGGTGGTTTCGCCCAACACCGTCACCGTCCAACGATGCCGCTCGGCGTAGCGGATGTACATCCTGGCCAGGTCGGCGGCGAACAACGCCGATTCCTCGCCTCCCTCACCGGATTTCACTTCGAGCAGGATGTCATCGGAGTCATGCGGGTCGCGTGGTGCCAGCATGTCGGTGAGTTGGGTGTCGAGTTCGACGACCCGGGCCTCCAATTCGGTGACCTCATCGACGAACGAGTCGTCGTCGGCGGCCAGCTCGCGCGCGGTCTCGAGGTCTCCGCGCGCCGACATCAGTTTGCGATGGGTCGCGACAATCGGGGCCAATCGGGCGAACCGACGTCCCACTTTGCGGGCTTCGTCGGGCTTGCTGTGTAATTCGGGATCGGACAGCGCCTTCTCGAGCTCTGCATGCTCACCGAGCAGGACGTCGATCGTCTGCACCGGCTCGGTCATGTCATGTCACACCTCTCTACCGCATCTACCGCGGCCGTTTTACCCCAAACGCGAACCGACGCCCGGCCTGTGCGGATATTGCACAGTTCGGGCGTCGGAAAGCCAGCTATTTGTCAGCCGCAGCCTGGTCCGCTCCAGCCTTGCGCTTGCCGTAGCGCTTCTCGAAGCGGGCAACTCGGCCGCCGCTGTCGAGGATCTTCTGCTTGCCGGTGTAGAACGGGTGGCATTGCGAGCAGACCTCGGCCACGATGCGGCCACCCGGCTTGGTGCTGCGGGTCTGGAAGGAGTTCCCGCAACCACAGACCACGGTGGTCTCCTCGTAGGCGGGATGAATGTCAGTTTTCATGCTGTCCTCTTCGATCGTTGGCCGCTCATGCTCCAAGGCCTGAAGTCGAGCGCCCATTATGCCAGGTCAACCACTATCACCCCAAACAACGAGGTGTGCGCATGCATTCCCGGTGCGGCTAGTGGCGATCGCAAGCGCGGCGGAGCCGGGTGCAGCGGGTCGCCACCGTCGGGCTGCCGTCGGGCTAGTCGTGGTCCATGTTGTTCGGTGTCGTCTTGGACACCTGGACCAGGAATTCGTAGTTCGTCTTCGTCTTGCGTAGCTGCGACATCAGCAGATCGATGGCCTGGTGGGAGTCCAGACCCGAGAGCACGCGACGCAGCTTGTGCACGATCCCGAACTCGTCGGGCGACAGCAACAACTCATCCTTACGAGTGCCCGAGGGGTTCACGTCGACCGCTGGGAAAACCCGGCGTTCAGAGATCTTGCGGTCCAGCTTGAGCTCGGCGTTACCGGTGCCCTTGAACTCCTCGAAGATCACCGTGTCACCGGTGGAACCGGTTTCGACCATCGCCGTAGCGATGATGGTCAGTGAACCGCCGCCCTCGATGTTGCGAGCGGCGCCCAGGAAGCGCTTGGGCGGGTACAGCGCCGTGGAGTCGACACCACCGGACAGGATGCGGCCGGAGGCCGGCGACGCGTTGTTGTAGGCGCGTCCCAGCCGGGTTATCGAGTCGAGCAGCACGACCACGTCTTGGCCCTGCTCAACGAGCCGCTTGGCACGCTCGATCGCCAGTTCGGCGACCGATGTGTGGTCTGACGGCGGCCGGTCGAACGTCGAGGCGATGACCTCGCCCTTGACCGAGCGGGCCATGTCAGTGACCTCTTCAGGCCGCTCATCGACGAGCACCACCATCAGGTGGCATTCCGGGTTGTTCTTGGTGATCGCGTTGGCGATCGCCTGCAGGATCATCGTCTTACCCGCCTTGGGCGGCGACACGATCAGTGCACGCTGGCCCTTACCGATCGGCATGATGAGGTCGATGACCCGGGTGGTCAGCTGGTCGGGACTGGTTTCCAGACGAAGCCGCTGGTTGGGGTACAACGGCGTCAGCTTGCTGAATTCAGGCCGCTTCTTGGCGTCTTCGATCGATCCGCCGTTAATGCTGTCCAGACGCACCAGCGGGTTGAACTTCTGTCGCTGGTTGGACTGTTCGCCATCCTTCGGCACGCGAACCGCACCGGTGACCGCGTCACCGCGGCGCAAACCGTTCTTGCGCACCATGTTCATGGACACATAGACGTCGTGCGGACCGGCCAGGTAACCGGAGGTACGCACGAAGGCGTAATTGTCGAGAACGTCAAGGATTCCGGCTACCGGCTGGACGACATCGTCGTCACGCAGTTCGGTTTCGGTGCCGCCGCCCTCGCCCGTTCGTTCCCCGCGGCGCCTGCGATCGCGGAACCGGCGTCCCCGCCGGCCCTGGCGTCCATCGCCGTCGTCGTCGTCATCGTCACCGCGTTGCTGCTGGCCGCCCCCGCCGCGTTGGGGCTGTTGGCCGCCCTGGCCACGTTGCTGGCCACCGCCGCCTCGCTGGTCGCCGCCTTGGTCGCTGCCTGAGTCGGCCGAACGCTCTTCGGTCTTGGCCTGCTTCTGGTCCCGGTCGCCTCTTTGGTCCCGTTCGTTCTTGTCGGTGGAGTCGGCGTTCTCGTTTCTGTTGCCGCCGCCCGTCCCGGCTTGCCGTGAGGCACTGCGCCGTTCCCGGCGCGGCGCTTCGGTTGAAGCGGCGTTCTGTCCATCTTCGGCAGCTGGTTGCTGGGCGGGAGATTCGACAGCGGGAGCCTCGTGAGCTGGAGACTCTTGAGCCGGAGGCTGTTGGGCCGCGTCGTTTTGGACCGGCACAGCGTTTCGGGCCGGCGCGTCGCTTTGGGCCGGCGCGTCGCTTTGGGCCGGGGCGTCGTTTTGGGCCGGGGCGTCGGCTTTGACGGTGTCTTGCGACACCGTGTCCCCGGATGACTTGCCGCCGTTGGTCGGCCCTCGGCTTTCCTGAATCGCGGCAATCAGTTCGTTCTTACGCATACCCGACGTCCCCTTGACGCCG
>JAVROG010000416.1:0-3112 GCA_032162865.1 Mycobacterium sp.
GCGTGGGGTCGGGTTGGACCGTATCTGGACAGCCGATGATGTTCGGCGATCATGAGCGCCAGTTCGTCGGACCAATTCTCCCGCCCAGTCTTTCGCAGCCACGCGTCCTGCGCTTCGATCGAGGGCACCAGGTAGTCCAGCGTGGTGAATGCGGCAAGGTCGTGAAACGCTGCGGCGATCGCGAGCTTGTCCTCGCTGACGGATTCGGATGGACTGAGCGCGCAGGCGAAGTTCACGACGCGGTACACGTGCGCTTTGTAAGCGTCGTAGCCGTCGACATCGCCGCGGGCACTGTGGCGGTGAGACTCGAGGATCTCGTCGACCAGGGGCAGGCTGCGGAGGATCACCGGCATGGGCACCGCACGAGCGTACGTCTGGCCGGCTGCTTGACGCCCGGGCGCCGCACCCCGCTGGCTGGCGCCGGGCCGGATCGTGGGACGTCACAAGTTCGTACCGACGGCGAGACACTCCGCAAATACACCGGGACCGCTGTGCCGGTCGGCTTAGCCTGTCCAGACCTGGTTGTCTTTCCGGGCTATTTAAGGCTTTTCAAGACCGCGCTAACCTTAGGAACACACGTGGGCGAGCTCGACCGGCGGCGTTTTCTGGTCGCGACGGCCGCGACGGTGGCGGTCACCGGGATCTCCTGGCTTACCGGCGAACCCGAGGAGCGTGTGGCGCGGGGCGATGTTCTCGGATCCGCACCGAGCCCGGTAACCCCGGCACTGCCGGCGTTGTTATCGCCCCCAGACCCGAAACTACGTGTTCAGCTGCCGGGCGGCGGTGTGCTGAAAAAGCTTCCCGGCCAAGGTGATTTGTTGGCGTGGACGGTGGATGACGGCGCCAACACCGATGTGGTGCGCCTCTATACCCAATTCGCCAAGGACACCGGCGTGCGGCTCACATATTTCGTCACCGGTTCCTACCGCTCGTGGACCGAGAATGCCGCGTTGCTTCGGCCTCTGGTCGAATCGGGACAGATTCAGTTGGGCAACCACACTTGGACGCATCCGGATTTGACGAGACTGTCGCCGGGCCAAATCGCCGAAGAACTCGGTCGCAACGCCGCGTTCCTACGGAATACGTATGGTGTGGACGGCGCTCCGTATTTTCGGCCGCCATTCGGCCATCACAATGCTGTGGTCAATGCAGTAGCCGCTGATCTGGGATATCACGTGCCCACGCTGTGGTGCGGCGACCTACGGGATTCGCTACTGCTTACCGAAGGCCAGATCGTGAAGACGGCATACCAGTCCTTCGGCCCGCAGAACATCGTGATCGGCCACCTCAACCACCCACCGATCACCCATGTTTACGGACAGCTCGTAGACATCATCCGAGCGCGCAAGCTGCGCACCGTGACGCTCAACGACGTCTTCCTGCGGCCCTAGATCGCGTTCTGTTAGCCGAACGGTCAGGCGTCGTCCAACAGGGGGTAAAGGACCTCTTCGATGATCAGCTGCAGCGCTGCGGCGACGGGGATCGCCACCAGGGCGCCAACAATTCCTAACAGCGCCCCACCGATGAGGACTGCGACAACGGTAGTCAAGGCCGGCACGTTGACAGCGCGACCAATGATTTTGGGCACCAGCAGATAGTCCTCGCCGAGGCGAAAAACGACGAAAAAAATGATCGTAGCGATGCACACCGGTAGTGACACGGTCAATGCCGCCGCAGCGACAGCGATGCCCGCAATGGTGGAACCAACGACGGGAATCAGATCGAAAAGGCCCACAAAGATGCCCAGCAATAGCGGGTAGGGCACGCCGAAGGCGGTCAGCCAGATGAATGTGGCGGCTGCGGCGATAACAGAGATGACGACATTGCCGAGCACATATGCTCCGACCTTGGCGAATATTTCATCTCCGATGAGAATCACGCGGGGTCGCCGAGTATGGGGCACCAACCGGTACAGGGTCGTACGAATACGCGGCATATCGATCAGGAAATAGACGGTCAGGACGATAACGACCAGCGTGTCTGCGATCGCACTGAATACCGCTGTTCCCGCACTTACCAACTCGCTGAGAGCTGATCCCCCTGAACCGTTGACGGCGTCGTTGATTCGTTGCTGTAGATGAAAACGATCATTGAGTCGGCCGATAGTCGAAGAGTGGTCTTGCGCCTGCTGGACATAATGAGGCGCTTGCCGGATCAACTGACTGGCCTGTTCCGCGAGCGGTGGAATTGCGGCTGCAACGAAGCCCCCGACCAGCCCGATGAATATGACGAACACCAGAGTCGTTGCGGCCCAACGAGGCAGCTTGTGGTTGACGAACCAGGAAGTCGCAGGCTCGAGCCCCAACGCGAGAAAAAAGGCGACCCCTATCAAGATCAACACCGACGACAGCGACGTCACGACCTGGACGGCCGCATAAGTAGCGGCCACACCCGCGGCAGCCATCATGCCGACGTAGAAGGGTGATCGGCGATCGAATCGCCGGCCGGGTGCGCCTAGCGGCTGTTGGTCGGTACTGAGTTGGGCGGCCAGCTCTTCCGCGTCCGCAATGGGCCCTTCGCCATGCGTGTGCGGCTGGCCCACCAGTTCGTGGTGGGCGGCTGCACCATCGTCGCCTTCTAATGCGCATGACGCCTGTGGGCCATTGACCATCATCAGCTCATCTAATTTCAGACTCAGTCCCTCTTATAGACGGCCACCCGGTCACACCCGAGTCCAGTGGCTGCGCCTAAATCTGCTGGATACATGCCATATACCCGACCCAGAACGACATGAACCGCATAATTACTCGCGTGTCAAATAGATCCGCGATCCCGACGCTTCAGCTGTCGCCGCGATTCGTCAGACGCCTAGGGGGCCGATGGCGATGAGCGCACCGCAGCCGCCAAATGAGGCAGTCCAAGCCGTCCGGCCTGTCAGTGTTGGAGGTTCACGGCGACGGCTGAAAATCCCAACCCGGATCGGCATTCCAGCCCGGATCTGGCTGCGATTGCGTGTTAACGGGTGGCGGGGAGTAACCCGGGTCAGGTGGGGTGTAGCCGGGACTTGGTGGCGAGTAGCCCGGATTCGACGGGTCGTCTGCGGCGAAGCCGCCGAAACCAACACTGTGCGCCGGCCCCGATGCGGCAATGGTCTCGCCGGCACCGGACCGCG
>JAVROG010000417.1:0-3770 GCA_032162865.1 Mycobacterium sp.
GGGCAGCCGAGCAAAGGCTCGGCGATCAACGGCAGATGATCGGCACCTCCTGGCAGCTGATGAGCAACCCCTGCATCTTGTTTCCGAGAACCGAACTCAAGCCTGGCGGCCAACAAGGATCGGACACGTTGAAAGGTGGGGCGGCGCAACTGCCCAAGAGCGTCCAGCAAGCGTTCGACTCACCGTGGTTGCCCTACAACGATGTCGTGGTGGGATCGTGGCTGGTGAGCAGCGACCCCATGAAGATCATCGCGGACATCGTCAAACAGGGGAATCCCGCTTTCCAGACAAACACCGACCTCGATCGCCGAATGATCCGACGAGCATCAGCCATGATGGATGCCACGTTCGGTCAATCCAAACCCGCAGATGGTGCCCAAATCCGCTTGCGCGACATCGCTTTTGCGCAGATAGTCAGCAATATGCTTGCGGCGGTGTCGCCCGACCACCAAGTGGTGCACGACGCACTCACGGGCCCCGACCATGACACTTTCCTGCGGAACGTGATCCACCACTTCTGGCTCGACCAGGGGAGTTCGGTTGCCTCGCTTTTTGATTGGACGGAAGCGGCGGCTCACGGACCCGAAGCCAGCATCGCCGGCGAATCGGCTCGTGCCTACGGCTCCTACGTCGGCTCCCACGAACCAGAACTGCTGCATCTTCCCGGTAGCCACACCCTGGGCGAGGTAAATCCGAAGTTGGTCCAAGGCATGGCACACGGCTTGGCACCGTACATCAGCAACATCGTTGGGACACCTGGCGGTCTAGCGGAATTCGGCTACCCCGCTGACGCGTACGGGGAAGACAATGACAGCGGCAAGATGCCCGTCGCCAAAGGAATCTTCTCGGTGCTGAGTACCGACAGAGTGGCGTCGGACTACTTCAACGGAACTGCTGACGGCCAGGCAGTTGTCGCCGAGGGTGCCTACGCCCAGGCACTCGCAGCCCACGCGCCCAACATGGACAGTTACAACGCCAACTTGCATGACGCGATGACCCTGCGCGGGTTGGTGAACTCCGGAATCCACAATGCGGTCCAGGCCGACGCCGAAAATCACCACACGGCCGAGGAAACCGCCCAGCGCACCGAACACGACCAGAGGAAGACCGCATACGAGTTGAGCCTCCGAACTTTAAGTGCGGCGGCAGTCTTCGTTCCAGGAGTCGGCGCCTACGCCGGTCCGGGCATCGGAATCATCGGCCAGGCAATCGAGAACGATGTGGTGGGGGCGGGGCCCCTGGGAGCGCCACTGCCGACGGATCATCCGTTGCCCAACATGTCAATTGGTCGGGCCGACCGTGAGATCCTCAACGCGGTAATCGCTTCCGGACAACGCGTCGAGGGGATTCCGCCGCAGTACCTGATAGACGGGCGGATCGGGAGTCTAGATGAACTGGTAAGCAGGGGAACTCATGCGGAGTCCGGTGATTACGATGCTGCCCTCAGCCGGGTATTGGGCAACCTGTTCACGCAGATCTACGGCAATGATTCCGGTCGCACGTTCATACCCGACAGAGACATGATGAACCGCTATAACGCGGTCACCCAAGACCCGAACCCGCTGAAGAAATGACGCGTGCGACGTCTCGTCGGGTCCGTCGTGGGGCCGTGTTTGAAGCGGCCGAACCCCAAATCGTACGCGGAAGGACGCAATGAGCGGGGACGACGAGCTACGCATCATCCTCGACCAGCTTTCGCAGCTGATGGGGATACCGCCGCCGCCGATGATTACACCCGATCAGCTGGCGACGGGGCGTTCGAATATCAGCCAGTTGCTCAGAGCGCTGGGCGCAGCCGCCAATGCCGGTGACTCCGGAGACAACGGTGAAGCGCAAGCCGGGCATGACGAGCGCGAGGCCAAGACCACCGATGCGCTCGCCAAGTTCCCGGCCAATGAAGATGAAGCGGCCGCACAACTTGCTGGGGTCGGCGGGTCGGGGCAGATGTCTCAGATGTTGCAGCAGATGCCGCAGATGGCCTCCGGCATTGCGGGCGGGATTGCCGGCGTTCTCGGTGGTGTGTTGCAGCCGCTGAGTCAGATCCCCCAACAGCTCGCTCAGGCGGGCCAACAGGCCATGCAGGCGGGAATGGGAATGATGCAGCAGGGCGCCGGCGCGGGTCAGGTGGAACCCGCCGAGCTCTCAGGCCCCGAGGATGAACTCGGCGATGGGACCGGCCATTTCTCGGAAACTGGCGGCGGCAGTGGTGGCGGCAGTGGCGGTAGAGGCATCGAGGGAACCACCCCGACAGCGATGCTCGGACCACCACCGACTCCGTCGGCCGGTACCGTGCCCGCATCGGCGCAGGCCGCATCGCCGACGCCGCCCAGCGCAGCAGAACCAGCGCCAGCTCAGCGCGGGGCGATGGGCGCCATGCCGATGATGCCGCCGGGGGCCATGCAAGGCGCTGGCGGTGCCGGCAGCGACGCCAAGCCCGACACCAAACGCATCGTTGGACCGACAGTCAGAAATGGTGCACCGGTGCAAGGACGCATCACCGCTGCGCCACTCATGCCGGCCGTGATCAAACACGTCGACGGCAAACCGGTTGCGACTCGGCGCATTCTGCTGTCCGACGGCGAGGGTGCGGATCCGGGTCGGTGATCGGTCCGCAGAGAGCTCAGCAAAATGAATTTCTTGAATCTGCGTTATCCATGCAGAAGTCAATCTTTCGTTGCTCATCTTCTAGCAAATAGTGACTGGCGCGTTTGCGGAGGAGCGATACGATCCACGCGTGTCCAATGTGCCTCCACCGCAACCTGTCCCACCAGCGTGGTCACCTGTGGCGCCCCCAGCGCGTAATCGACCGTCACGGTGGCTAGCCCTCATGTCATTGGGGATTGCTCTGCTTGCTATCGGGGTCGCGATTGGTGCTTGGTTTCGGCCGTTGCCGAAGGACGAACCGCCTCCGGCTCCGACTTACTCAAGCCAGCAAGTGGCCGACGCGAAGGCGAATGTGTGCGCTGCGTATAGAAAGGTCCATCGCGCGGTCGGTTTAACCTCCGGCAGAAGCAGTGACGATCCGACGACCCGCCTTGTGATCGCAACCAGCGGGAGGCAAGCACTCGAAGTTGGGAGCAGTTTCCTTCTGGCCAGGCTCACTGAAGAACCGGCCACGCCCTCGGATCTCGCGATAGCAGTTCGAAAGCTCGCCAACACATTCCAAGAACTCGCGATCGACTACCTAGCTGAAGTTAATGACTCTGAACTCGATCCACTTTTACGCATTTCCGACCAAGAATCGTCGACGATCGAAAATCATTGCACATGACTGGTTTCCCAACCGGAAGGTGGTCACCGCTGTTAGTAGGCGACCAATGGCCCGACGACCGAGAACTACAGGTACTTCAACGTGGCAAGATGAATCGCGGAAATGTCAGAACCAACTTTACTCATCTTGCCGAAATGCTGCGCGACGCTCGAATGCGTCAACTCAGCCAGCAACAAGGCCGCACTGCCGACGACCTTCGCGGCACTTACAACCAAGGTGAGAAATATGCCCGCCGGGTTGTCGAAAAAAATAGAATTAAGGAGAAATCATACGACACTGCCTACGACAGCATGATCAGCTTGCAGCATGATTTGGCGAATTTAGCCGTGGAGGGCAACGCTGAAATTGAGCAGATCAGAGCATCGAAAGAGCCCGAAGGTGCCAAGGTAAGTCGTATCATCTCATTGATTCGTCAATATCGCGCGTTGGCGAATATTGCCGCCGCGAAGTATGCCAGCAATTTGCTCGATGCGATGCAGCAAATCCTTGACGCGGATTG
>JAVROG010000418.1:0-12658 GCA_032162865.1 Mycobacterium sp.
AGTCGCGCCTGCCGGCCAGCCCGAAATCACCCTCGGCGTCGCGGTAGAAAAGGTACTCGGTGGAAATCCAGGTGTCGGCCGGGGCGAAGACCCCACGTTTGACCGATGCGGTGGGGTCGATCGGCCCGCGGGACTGTGCGAGCAGGACCCCGATCTGGTTGGGCTCGGCGACCTGAACGAACCCGCTGTCGTCTTCCAGGATCAGGTCCTGTTCGGCGTCGTAGGTACCCAGTTCGACGCGACCGGCGCCGGGCAGCGGACGGCCCTTGCTACCGATCTTGGCGCCGGACACATTGGCCAGTACCGCCTGCCCGTCGGTGGTGGCGAAGAATTCGACGACGTGGGCGGGCGCGAATGCGTCGATGACGCGCTCCCACAACCCGGTTGGCATGCCGGAGCCGATGAACAGCCGCACCGGATGGTTGCCGTGCAGCGCAAACTCCGGGTCGTCAACCACGTCGCGCAGCATCGCCCAAGTGTAGGAGACCACCGTGACGCCGTACTGGCGAATTTCGGCGACGAACCGGTCGGCGCGCAGTCCGCGGGACAGCGCGATCCGGGTGCCGCCGACGACCGCGCCGCCCAGGCTAACCAGCAGAGCGGACTCGTGGTGCAGCGGCGTCAAGCAGTACACCGTGTCTTTGCGGTCGAGCGAGGCCGTCGACGCGGTTCCGAAGGCCGACAACGCCCACCGGAAGTTGGTGATCTGCTTGGCAACCAGTTCGCCGCCGGTGGCGTTGAAAGCGATGAACGCCAGGTCCCGCGCGAAACCCGGGTTGGCCCGGTACCAGGCGGGCAACTGCACCGCGTCCGGATCGATCTGCTCCATGTCGATGACGTCGGCGTCGTCGGGTGTCTGCAGAGCCCGGGACTCCCCGCCGCCCAGCACGAGCACCTGGCCGGGCAGTTGGCGGGCGGCCTCCAGGTTGGTGGGGTCGGTAAGGATCTCGCTCACTCCCCCAAGGCGAACCTGGGCGGCCAGATCGTCACCTGGCCGCATCAACACGGCCACGCCACCCAGTCGGGACAGGGCGGCGATGGCGACCAGGGCACTGGGCCGGGTCTCCATCAGGATGCCCACGCGGTCGCCCTGCCGTACCCCCACTTCGATCAGGCCACGGACGACGTTGTTGATGCGCCGGTTGACGGCCTCGTAGGTGTGCACGCGGCCGTCGAACAGCAAAAATTCGCCCTGCGGGGCGTCGTGCGCCTGTTCCTCGATGATGCGGCCCAGTGAGATTCGGGTGTGGTCGTTGAGTTGTCCCAGCCGGGCCAGCCGGGGCAGCGTCCGGACGGTCTCGACGGCCAGTGTGCGCATCGATCGGTTGGCCGCGAAGACTGCGTCTGCGGCGCCGCGGGCCAGGGCAAGGGCCGCTTCGGAGACCTCGCCCACGCCGTGCGAGACCCGGGAGCTGAAGGCCACACCACTATCGGTTTGGTCGGCCGGTTGCTCGACCATCAGGCTGATGTTTCCCGGCTTGTCGCCTTCCTTGGAAATCCAGCGCACCCAATCGGCGACCGTCGGCCAGCTCTGCAGTGCCGCCTTGGATCCGACCACCAGACCGAAGTGGCCTGTCCGGATGAGGCATTCGAAGACCTCGGTGTTGGGCGCGGCCCGCCGGATACCACGAACCGACGCTGGCTGACCGATGTCGTCGACCTCGCCGACGAATGCCAGAATCGGGCACGTGATGTCGGTGAGCGTCACCATCTGCCCGTTGATGGCGAAACCGCCGGTCATCATTCGGTTGTGGGCGATGAACTGCTTGAGCAGTTCTGAAATCGCCGGTCCCGACCAGGCGATCCACCCCTCGCGCTCAAGGAATCTGCGCTGTTGTTCCCGTGGTAACAGGGCTTCCCGGTCGTGCAGCTGACGGACGAAGTCGATGCGGGCCTGGGCGGTCTTGATCGGATCCATCATCTGAAATCCGGTGCGCGCCAACCAACTTGGGATATTCAATCGGTTGAAAACGTGGTCGGCCATGAAGTCGGCAATGCCAGGGGCCAAGTTCGCCGGAATACCCATGGGCAGTGCGGCCAGGGTGTCCACCGGCGAACCGAATGCCACGATACTGGCGACGTCCTTCGAGCGCCGGTAAGCGGCGACCTGATAGGACCACATCCCACCTTGCGAATAGCCGACGAGGTGTACGTCCTGGCCGGTGGCATCCTTCACGGTGTCGATGGCCTGGCTGAGCGCAACAATGTGGTCGGCCAGCGTGCGCTGCATGCCGCCCTCGATTTTGTCGGGTGAGCCGAAGTCGATCACCCAGCAGTCCAACCCGCTCGCGTGCAGAATGCCCACTGCGCCGTCTTCGCGGGTGACGTCCCACATGTCCGCCGACATCATCATCGGGTGCACCATCAGCAACGGCGGACCGACTTGGGACTGCCCCGGCCGACTGTCGGGTGGGAAATAGCGCCGCAGCTTGTACATCGGCACGCTCTCGACGACCTGGGACGGCGACGGAATGCTGCCCGTCTCCAGGCCACCTAGTCGCAGCACTTCCAGGCCATTCTGAGCTGTGGCCACCAGACGCCCGACGGGTCGGGTCACCATCGACAAATTGAGATCCACCATGGCTTCTCGCTGCCCCCTCAGTTAGGCCTTGACCAGCGTGGACATCATGGCACATCCGTCATCACGCGTGGTCTAGGTCACACTCATCGCCCAAAGCGCCTAGGTCATGCCTGGCTGCGACGGCGCGATTTGACTTGGGTGCGGCTGCTAACCCGTGCTGTCGTCTCCCCCGTCGGCTGGCTCGGGGGTCGGACCTGCATGGGCACCCCAGGTCCCCGGCACCATCGGCATGCGCGCGGCGCCGCCATATGCATCGTGGTCCAGCGTGGCCAAGCCCGCGGCCCTGGCAGTCGTCCGCAGCGGCACAGTTCCGGTGAAGCCCAGAGTCCTCGCACCCTGATCCGGTGCATCAGGCCCGTCATTGGGCTCCAAATCCGCGTATTCGTAACCGCGGCCGAGCTGTTTGACCTTCGCCCGCCGGCGCTTCGGCGCCCCAGCCGGCTCGTCTGGCGTCGCCGCCGCCGGGGCCTGCGCACTGTCGGACTCGGGTG
Organism: Mycobacterium sp.; assembly: GCA_032162865.1. Lineage (GTDB taxonomy): Bacteria > Actinomycetota > Actinomycetes > Mycobacteriales > Mycobacteriaceae > Mycobacterium. The sequence goes on from JAVROG010000418.1 coordinate 3,073, forward strand.
CCTTCTTCCGCGCCCCGGTGCCGGCCGCCCGCTTCGCGGCTGAGCTCAAATTACCTACCAGGTAGCCGTAATTTTCCATGCCCAGGCCCATGCCCATGCCCAGTCCCGCGCCGGTGACGGGCGGTGGCGCGGTGGCCGGTGGGGGCGCCCCGGGCGTTGGGGCCGGAGCGGTCGCCGCTGCGGGAGCCGGCGCGGGGGACGAAGTGGAGGTGGGAACACTCGGGGCAAGGGCCGCCAAGGGCGGCGTGGCCGGCGTCACGGGCGGCGGCGGGGGCGGCACAGCGGCCAGCGCCACTAAGCCCTTGATGCCGATCGGTGCCAGCACAGCGCCAGCAGCTAACGGGGCCAAGGTCGCGGTCATTAGCGGAACCAGCACCGTGATAAGCACGATCGTCTGCTCGAGCAGAGTCTTCAGCAACGCGATGGTGTCGGTGATGATGGTGCCGACGGCTTCGACGGTGACGAACAGAATGGTGAAACCGATTGTCGTGGGGTTACCCGAAGCTATCGCCGCCGTGAGATCCAGGGAGATGTAAAAGAACGTCTGCGCCAGATACGCGGCGTAGGAACCGATATCCATCGGGTAACCGAGCGCGAACGCGATGTTGAACGGGCTCAGGAACGAAAGTGGGTTACCCAGCAGTGGCAGGTACGGATCAAACCCGGCGAACATCGATTGAAAATATGGGCTTTCAAACAGTGCGTCGATTAGCGGTTGTAGGTGGGTGTCGTAGTACTTGATATACCCGTTCTGCTCCAACCATTGAAAAAAGTCGCTCTGTTGATCTTCGGGCAACGGGAACTGCCCATCGATGATTTTCGCCAGCACGTTGGCTACGTTGACGATGTCCGGCGCCGACGGGGTATGCGAAATTGCCGCTAACAGCGCATCGATGAGTTCTTGATAAGTACTCATCACGGTGGCGGCCTGAATCCACATCCGCACGTAGTCGGCTTCGTTCAGGGCTATCGGGATCGTATTGACGCCGAAGAAGTTGGTCGCCAACAGCACCGCGTGCGTGGCGTGATTAGCGGCCAACTCCAGCAGTGTCGGCATGGTGGCCAAGGCGGTCGTGTAGGTGGCTGCCGCAGTTTCCTGTGTTGCGGCCGTGGCCGCGCTGTCGACGCTGGCCTGCGTCAACCACGTCAGATACGGCGCATGGGCGGCGACATACGACGCGGCACTCGGGCCGTCCCAGGCCCCGGCTTGCACGCCCGCCAACAGCGCCGCGAGTTCCTCGGCGGTCTGGGCGTATTCGATGCTCAGGGCGCTCCACGCCGCTGCGGCGGCAAGCAACGGGCCGGGGCCAGGGCCGCTGCTCAACAGCGCCGAGTGCACCTCCGGCGGTGCAGCTACCCAGATCGGGGCGGTCAACTGGCGGCCACAAGAAGGGCCACCCGAGAATGGGGTGACATTGACGTCGGTCAGCTCTCTCGGGGTACACCGCCCCGGGTCGCAGGACGCGATGACGCGAGTGTCCTGGCTCTCGGATCGCCGCTCGCCTCGCCTTCCAGCTTTACGCCGTGGCTAATGAGGGTCGCTCCCCGATTACAGTGGCGGGACCGCGCCGGTTTCACACCGGCTTCCTGCATCGTCATTGCCTAACGGCTGACATTGTTGCACTCAGCCCGCCCTGGCGCTAGCAAATCCCCGCAATCACGCCGAGCAGGGAGCACGGTGGTTCCGATAGCGCGGTCGGTAGCCTCAGTCCAGTGGCACACCTGCTCGGAGCCGAGGCAGTACACCTGGCATATCCGAACCAGGTCATCTTCGATTCGGTCACGCTCGGCGTGAATGACGGCGCACGGATCGGCATCGTCGGCCGAAACGGGGACGGCAAATCCAGCTTGCTCGGCGTGCTTACCGGCCAGATCCAGCCCCACTCCGGGCGGGTGACCCGACGAAGCGGGTTACGGGTCAGCGCGCTGAGCCAGGCGGACATCCTCGATCCCAGCCACACCGTCGGCTGGACCCTGGTCGGCGACCAACCCGACCACCAGTGGGCCAGCGACGCCCGCGTACGCGATGTGGTGGAGGGATTGGTCTCCGATATCGACTGGCATGCAACGGTTTCCACATTGAGCGGCGGCCAGCGGCGACGAGTGCAGCTGGCGCAGTTGCTCATTGGCGACTGGGATGTGATCGCCCTCGACGAGCCCACCAACCACCTCGACATCGAGGGCATCACCTGGTTGGCCGATCACTTGAAACAACGCTGGGCGCGCAACAGCGGCGGCCTGCTGATCGTTACCCACGACCGCTGGTTTCTCGACGAAGTCGCCGACACCACCTGGGAAGTGCACGACGGCATCGTGGAGCCGTTCGAAGGCGGATACGCCGCGTATGTGCTGCAACGGGTGGAGCGAGATCGACAGTTGGCTTCGAGCGAAGCCAAGCGGCAGAACCTGATGCGCAAGGAACTGGCGTGGTTGCGCCGCGGCCCCCCGGCGCGCACCTCCAAACCCAAGTTCCGTATCGAGGCGGCCAACCAGCTGATCGCCGACATACCGCCGCTGCGCAACACCGTCGAGTTGGCCAAGCTGGCCACTGCTCGGCTGGGCAAGGATGTCATCGACCTGCTTGATGTGTCGGTCTCCTTCGACGGACGCCCGGTGCTGCGCGATGTCGAGTGGCGGATCGCGCCGGGTGAGCGCAGCGGGATCGTCGGCGCCAATGGTGCCGGGAAGTCCACCCTGCTCGGACTGATCGCCGGCAGCGTCGAGCCGACTACCGGGCGCGTCAAGCGCGGCAAAACAGTCCGATTGGCCGTGCTGGATCAGCAGGGTGATGAGCTGAGAGCGCTGGCCGGCGAGCGAATCGCCGACCTACTCGGCCGGCTGCAGAGCGGGTATGAGGTCGAGGGTCGCGAAGTCACCCCGACCCAGCTGCTCGAGCGGCTGGGCTTCGACCGGGGCCAGCTCTCGGCGAGGGTCGGTGAACTGTCCGGCGGGCAACGCAGGCGGCTGCAGCTCATGCTCACCGTGCTGTCCGAGCCGAACGTGTTGCTGCTCGACGAACCCACCAACGACGTCGACACCGACATGCTGACCGCCACCGAGGACCTGCTCGATTCCTGGGCGGGCACCTTGATTGTGGTCTCCCACGACCGCTACCTGCTTGAACGCGTCACCGATCAGCAGTACGCGATCCTGGATGGCCGGTTGCGGCATCTGCCCGGCGGCATCGACGAGTATCTGCAGTCCGCCGCCCGTTTGGCGGCCAAGCCCACGCCCCCGGTAGCAGCCCCGCAGTCGCAGGCGATGTCGGGTGCGCAGCGCCGCGCCGCCGAGAAAGAGTTGGCTTCCATCGACCGCCAACTGGCACGCCTGGCCGATCGAATCGCGGCCAAGCACACTGAGCTCGCGGATCACGATCAGTCCGACCACGTCGGTGTCACCGGGTTGACAAGCGAATTACGCTCCCTCGAAGACGAAGTCGCCCAGACGGAGAGCCGCTGGCTGGAATTATCGGAGGGCCTGGAATGAAACCGGTGTCCTACGGGCCCGGCGAACTACTGCTGGCGGCGTATCGGCGCCGTGGCCCGGTGATCAACGCCGGGATTGGGCGGCACGGCCTGGTCTATCTCCTCGGGGCCGAGGCTAACAAGTTCGTGTTCGCCAACGCCGATGCGTTCAGCTGGCGGGAGACGTTTGAGAATTTGGCGCCCGTCGACGGTCCCACCGCGCTGATCGTCAGCGACGGAGAGGACCACCGCCGGCGGCGCAGCGTGGTGGCGCCCGGGTTGCGGCACAGCCAAATCCGAGACTACGTGCAGGCCATGGTGTCCGCTGTCGATGCCATGATCGACGCCTGGCGGCCCGGCCAACAGTTGGACATCTACCAGGAGTTCCGCTCGGCGGTGCGCCGCAGCACGGCCGAGAGTCTGTTCGGCTCACGCATGGCCGCGCACGCGGAGTTTCTCGGCGAGCAATTGCAGCCGTTGCTGCAGCTGACTCATCGACCGCCGCAGGTGATGCGGCTGCAGCGACGATTCAACTCTCCCGGCTGGCGACGGGCGATGGTCGCGCGCAGACGTATTGACGACCTGATGGACGCCGAGATCGCCGATGCCCGCGCTCGCCCGCGACCCGACGACCACATGTTGACGATGCTGCTCAATGGTCGGTCCGAGGAAGGCCAGACACTGGGCGACAACGAAATTCGGGATCAGATCGTCTCGATGATCACCGCAGGCTACGAGACCACCAGCGCTGCCCTGGCCTGGGCGGCTTACACGCTGCTGAGCCTGCCCGGAGCCTGGGATGGCGCCGCCGACGAGGTGGATCGCACGCTGGGTTCCAGGGCGCCGACCGCGCGGGACCTCCCGTCCCTCATATACCTCAATGGCGTTGTGCACGAGACACTTCGGTTGTACTCGCCGGCAGTGATCTCGGCTCGCCGCGTGATGCGCGACGTGCAGTTCGACGGGCACCGCATTCGGGCCGGGCGAATGATCGTCTTCAGCGCGTACGTGACCCATCGGACGGCCGAAATATGGGCCGAGCCAACCGAATTCCGTCCGCAACGGTGGGACCCCGCAGCGCCGGACTACCGGAAGCCGGCACCCCACGAATTCATCCCGTTCAGCGGCGGACTGCACCGCTGCATCGGCGCGGTCATGGCCATTACCGAGATGACCGTGATGCTCGCCCGGCTGGTCGCTAGGACCGAACTTCGGCTGCCCGCTCAGCGGATCCGCGCGGCGAACTTTGCCGCCCTGAGTCCGAAGCCGGGTCTGACGGTGGAAGTCAGGGCATCAGTGCCAGCGCAGTAGCACCAGTTCGGTGCAGAATCCCGGACCCATCGCTAGCATCATGCCCGGGCTTCCGCTGGGTGGCCGCTTTTCGATGGTGTCGCGCAGGATGTGTAGGACCGACGACGAGGACAGGTTGCCGACCTCGCCCAGGGAGCGCCATGTCAGCTCGAGCGCCTCCGGAGGCAACCCCAGACTGTTGGTGACCGCGTTGATCACCTTAGGCCCTTCCGGGTGACTCACCCAGGCGCCGATGTCGCTCTTCGTCAGGTCGTGGCTGGCGAGAAACCCCTCGACATCGTCGGGCAGGTGCTGCTCGATCAAGTCCGTCAGCTCTGGGGAAAGGCGCAGCTGGAGGCCGCGTGGGCCGACGTCCCAGCCCATGATGTGCAGCGATTCGGGATAGAGGCGACTGCGGGAATCGATGATGTCCGGTCCGGCCGCGCCAATCTGTTCGGCACGCCGGTCGCCAACGGCTACCACCGCGGCCGCGCCGTCTCCGAGGAGCGCCGTGCCGACCAGGCCCGACACCGTAGGTTTGACCGCTGGGTGGGTGAGTGAGCAGAGCTCGACGGAGATCAGGACCGCGACGTCGTCGGGTGCACCGCGCAGATAATCGTGCAGACGAGCCACTCCCGCCGCGCCGGCCACACAACCCAGGCCGAACAAGGGCATCCGACGCACGTCCGGGCGCAGTCCCAACCGTCCGGCGATGCGGGCGTCCAGCGAGGGAACCGCCACACCGGTGACCGTCGTGGTGGCGATCATGTCGATGTCCTGCGGCTGTAGGCCCGCCTCATCGAGCGCACCTATGAGCGCCTCGACGCCGAGATCTACCGCCTTCTCAATGAAGATCTCGTTCGCGTCGCCGAAGTCGGTGAGCGACGGATATTGCTCCAGCGGGAGCGCAAAATGCCGGTTGTTCACCTTCGCGGCGGCGTGCAGGCGCCGAACGATCTCCTCGTGCTCTTTCAGCCCGGGGAACGCGACGATCATGTCCGTGATCTCGCTCTGGCTGTATCGATGTGGTGGCAGAGCACCGAAGACACCCGCGATGACGCTCATGCCATAACCCCTGAATACTCGCTTATCGGCTTGCCCGCCCGCATATGCTCCCTAAAATCCAAAGTTTAAGCGCGTTTACGAACTCTGGCAAAGACGGCCTTATTCAACATATGTCGTATTTCTGTCGCCGAAGTCACACTAAATACCTTTGACGCGTTCAATTTTCGTCTGCATTGTCCTGCCCGTCGTCGCGATTGAGCGCCATCGCAATGAGCGCGTCGGGGCTCAATGAGTCGATGAGGTCGTCGCCGAAAGTTGTTCGAGATAACGATGTTTCGGTCTGGCCGGCGAGCAGCATCAACTTGTCCAGCAGGCCGGTCCGTCGAAGTTCCTGGACAGGAATGTTTCGCAGCAGCGACCAGATTCTCTCGTCGTCGGATTCTTCGCGACGACTGCGGAAGAGCCGTTGGCCTAGATAACGCGCCAGTTCCGCAGCGGTCGGATAATCGAAAATCAGCGTGCGGGGCAGCGGTAATCCGGTAGCGGTTTTCAAACGGTTGCACAGTTCGACGCCGGTCATTGACCCGAACCCGAGATCTTGGAAAGCACGCTCGGCGTCGATGTCGCGGCCGCCGGAGTGGCCCAAGACAACCGCGGCGTGCGCGCGCACCAATTCGACGAGCTCGCGGTGCCGTCCGTCAGGATCAAGCCCCGCCAGGCGGTCCCACAAGCCGACTTCGGTGTCCACATGACCCACGGTTGCCGGACCAGCGCCATCCAGCCAGAACCGTTGCCGCGCAAACCCATATGTGGGCAACTCAACCCGGTTGGTCCGCACACCCGCAAAGATCGCTGCCCAGTCCACGCCTACGCCCGCCGTGAACAGCCGGGCTACCGCTGTCAGCAGCGACTCCACCTCGCGACCGTCGTTGTCCAACAATGCCGGTGAGGCGGTCAATCCCGCGTTGGGGCCGACTTCGACGAAGACACTCGCACCCAACGAATCGGCCAGCCTGACGCTGTCGGCGAATCGGACTGGCATCCGCACATGGTCGACCCAGTACGACGCCGAGCCGTAGCCCGCCTCGGCCAGTTCCCCGGTCACGTTGGACACCAGCTCAATCTGAGGTGCCGACACCGACATACCAGCCACAGCCGCAGCGAACTCCCCCAGCATGGGCTCCATCAACGCGGAATGAAACGCGTGTGACACCGCCAATCGGCGCACCCGCCGTCCCTGGCGCACCAACTGCTCCATTACCGCACCCACCGCGGATCCGGGGCCCGAGATCACCACCGCGTCAGGCGCATTGACCGCCGCAATACTGACCCCATCGGCCAACAGTGGCACCACTTCCTGCTCAGCGGCGGCCACCGCAACCATCATTCCGCCAACTGGCAGCGCGGCCATCAATCGACCCCGTGCCGCCACCATAGCGGCGGCATCGGAGAGCGTCAGCACGCCCGCCACATACGCCGCCGCGACCTCTCCCACCGAGTGGCCCATGACGAGTTCCGGGACAACACCCCAGTGTTCCAACAACGCCGCCAGCGCTACCTCCACCGCGAACAAGGCCGGTTGAGCAAACTCGGTGCTTTCCAGCAGTGCCTCGTCCACACCCCACATCACCTGCCGGAGCGGTATTCGCAGGTGTCCATCCAATGCCCTGTTGACCTCGTCGAAGGCGGCTGCGAACAGCGGAAACCGCCGATACAGCTCTTGCCCCATGCCCACCCATTGCGAACCCTGTCCGGGAAAGACGAACGTCGTCTTGTCGGGGGGGCGTGCGTGACCCGCCACCACACCTGACGCGGGCTCACCGCTGACCAAACCGCCTAACCCCGTGAGCAGTGCGGCACGACCGGCACCCACCACCACCGCCCGGTGCTCGAACATCAAGCGGGTGGTCGCCAGTGACCAGGCGATGTCGGTTTCGTCGAGCTCGGATCGCGCGCCTACCCACGCCAGCAGCCGATTCGCCTGATTGGTCAGCGCGTCGGCGGTCCGGGCGGACAGCACCCACGGCAGCGCGCCCAATTCGCTATCACCCTCAGCGGCAACGCTTTCCGCTCTCGGTGGTGCCTGCTCGAGGATGACGTGCGCATTGGTCCCGCCCATTCCGAACGACGACACCCCCGCCCGCCGCGGCTGGCCGGTCGCCGGCCAGGGTGTCAATGCGGTGCTGACCCGCAGTCCCAGACTTTCCAGCTCGATCACAGAACTGTTGCTGTCGTAGTTGAGACTTGCTGGGATAGTGGAATTTTCGATGGCGAGCACAGCCTTGAGCAGTCCCGCGATTCCCGCTGCTGCTCCGGTGTGGCCGATGTTGGTTTTCACTGATCCGATCATCACCGGACGATCCCGACGTACGCCGAAGAGTTCTCCCAGGGCGCGGATCTCGATCGGATCGCCGATCGCGGTGCCCGTTCCGTGCGCCTCGACATAGTCAACCTGTGCGCGATCTAGGCCCGCATCGGCCAGCGCCCGCCGAATGACCTCGGCCTCCCCGAATACCGAGGGCACGGTCAACCCTGCGGCGCTGTGCCCGGCGTTGCCAACGGCACTGCCACGAATGACTGCCCGAATGCGGTTATTGTCATCGAGAGCGGCACGCAACGGCTTCAACAGCACCAATGCGCCGCCCTGACTTCTCACGTACCCGTCGGCACGCTCATCGAAGGCAAAAGTGTGACCGCTCGCCGACATCGCGCCGAATTCTCGTTCCAGCCCTATGGTTTCATCGGTCAAGTTGAGGTGAATACCACCGGCTATCGCCACGGGCGACGCGTTGGTCTGCAAGCTTTCATACGCCAGGTGGACCGCCACCAGAGAAGACGACTGACCCGAATCCACGGTCATGCTCGGACCGTGCATGCCGAAGGCGTAGGAGATTCTGTTGGCGATCATGCCTCGACTGCTGCCGGCAAACGAGTGACTGTCCAGGCCTTCGCTGTCGTTGCGCAGCGTTAGGAACGCGTAGTCGTCGTTCATCGCTCCGAGGTAAACCGAGACTTGTTGTCCTCGTAGGTCTTCGGGCACGATGAAGGCGTCTTCGAGCAGTTCCCAAGCGAGTTCGAGAGCCAACCTTTGCCGGGGGTCCATCGCGCCGGCCTCGCGTGGTGCAATGCCGAAGAACTGAGCGTCGAAGTCGGCGACGCCGTCAATCGCGGAACCTGCGGATTCGCGACCGTCCCGGATCAGACGCCAGAAATCGCCGGGGCTCGCGGCGGCAGGAAACCGGCATGCGAGGCCGATGATTGCTATGTCCGTCGGTTCCACCGCGTCCTTCCGCCATTTGCCTGACCTGGTCACGCCGGCGGCGTTGTCCTGGTCGTGGACAACCATATCTAGCGACGGAAAACCGCCCACCAATCAGAGGCCTACTTCGTCATCGAGGATCGCAAACAGTTGACTGTCGGTGGCTGTCTCTAAGTCGTCATCGAAACTATCCAGATGAGCCGGCTCGGCGGCGGCTGGCTCGGTCACGTTGGACAGCAGGGACTGGATGCGCGCCGCGAACTGCGCTTTGTCTTCAGAGTTCAAATCGGGCTGGTTCAGTAGGATTTGCAATTCGCGGCTGATGTCGTTGAACCGGACCATTACATCGGGTTTATCGGTCCCCGTAGGCGTAGCGGTGAGCTCGGTATCGAGGTGCTCGGCCAGCCTGGCCGGAGTCGAGAAGTCGAAGATCAGCGTCGGCGAAAGTGTGAGTCCAGTTGCACCTTTGAGCCGATTACGGAGTTCGACGGCAGTCAGCGAGTCAAATCCAAGTTCTTGAAACTCGCGGTCACCGACGATGTCCGCAGTGCTGGAGTGGCCCAGCACG
>JAVROG010000419.1:0-4850 GCA_032162865.1 Mycobacterium sp.
CGTGCACATTGGTTCCCGAGATGCCGTACGACGACACCGCCGCCCGCCGGAGTGCCTCGTTATCGGTCGTGGGCCAGGACGTGATCTCCTGCGGCACAAAGAGTTCGGATTCAATCTCGGCAAGCTCGTCAGGCAGGGCGGTGAAGTGCAGATTGGGCGGAACCACGCCATGCTGGATGGCCAGGACCGCCTTCATCATCCCCAGCGCTCCGGCAGCCGACTGAGTATGCCCGAAATTGGTTTTCGCCGATCCGAGCGCGCAGGGGCCGTCGATGCCATAGACCTCGGCCAGGCTCGCGTACTCGATCGGGTCGCCTACCGAAGTGCCGGTGCCATGCGCCTCGACGAAGCCGACGGTGCCGGCGTCGACGCCGGCCGCAGCCAACGCCGTGCGATACACGGTGGCCTGCGCGTCCGCCGACGGCGTCACGATATTGACGGTGTGTCCGTCCTGGTTGGCGGCCGTGCCGCGCATCACAGCCAGAATCCGGTCACCGTCGCGCAGCGCATCCGGCAACCGCTTGAGCAGCAGCACGACAGCGCCCTCGCCGGACACGAAGCCGTCCGCCGCGACGTCAAACGCATGACAGCGGCCGGTCGCAGACAACATGCCCGAGGCCGACCCCGAGGCGAACCTCCGTGGTTCCAGCATCGCGTAGACGCCGCCGGCGAAGGCAAGGTCGCTTTCGCCGTCGTTGAGGCTACGGCAGGCCAGGTGCGTAGCAAACAGACCAGACGAGCACGCGGTGTCGACTGTGACCGCGGGACCGTGGACTCCCAGGGCGTAAGAGACGCGCCCGGATGCCATGCAGGAATTGGTGCCGGTGTTGCCGTACGGCCCCTCGAACGTGCCCGCGTCGGCGTGCACGAATTGGTAGTCACCGTGATTCAAACCGATGAAGACCCCGGCCAGCGAATCAGCCATCTTCTGCGGAGTGAGACCCGCGTGCTCCATGGCCTCCCAGGAGGTTTCCAGCAGCAGGCGGTGCTGCGGATCCATGGCAATGGCTTCTGGTTCCGGGATTCCGAAGAACTCCGGATCGAAGTCGCCGATGTTCTCCATGAACGCGCCCCACTTGCAGTGGGAGCGTCCCGGCACGCCGGGTTCGGGGTCGTAGTACTCGTCGATATCCCAGCGCTCGGGGGGAACCTCGGTGACCAGATCCTCGCCACGCAACAACGCTTCCCACAGCTGAACAGGTGAGTCGATGCCCCCCGGCAGTCGGCACGCCATTCCAATCACAGCAACCGGCGTCACACCTGTCCTATCCACGGTTGTCCTTCATCTCCTTAACCCGCATCGAGCCAGCTCAGCGGGTGCTCGTCGACCGGTCTCGCTGAGCTGGGCCGCAGCGGCACACGAACCCGCTGACCCCCACACTTCAACGACGACGTCATAGTCTGCGTGATCAGCAGCGTAGCTGGTCGGCCCGAGTCTTTGACAAAAATCGTGCCGACGGTAGCTGCCGAAGTATGGCAAAACAGCCCGAACTCCGACCCTCAGGATATGTCGATCGGTGCCGGTAAACGGCGGAAACCGAAATGCGGCTGCGTCACCGACTGGTGGGACGTGTGGAGCGGCTTGCTTGGGACTCCGCCGCTGCAACTGGGCGCCGTTGCGGGCGATGGCGAGTTCGCGGTCCTCGGCGACGCGGAGGTAGACGGACTTCATGGTGTCCAGGTACCGGCCGATGGACTCATAGGCGGTCGGATTGCTCGGCGTCCCAGCGGTCGGTCGGAACCTCGGTGACCAGGTCGTCGACGCGCAGCAGCGCGTCCCACAACTTGTCTGGGGAATCGATGCCGTTGGGCAAGCGGCACGCCAAGCCGATGACAGCACCCGGCGTGACCTGTCGCTGATCCACGATCGTCCCCTCATCGCTGACGGGTGCTCTCCCGGCTGGCTCGGCACCGAGCTTCGAGGCCATCCTCCCTGTTCAGCGCCTTTCGCCTCGTTATCAACGCGCCGACGTTTTCCTGGCCGAGGCACAACGGGGCACGTTCACTTCGGCCATACAGACCACGTGGGAGATGTGCCGGCAGGTAATGTGCGATGCCGTGGTCGCCTCTTCGATTCCCGCCATGCTTCGCGAGCGCGCGAGTCTGAAACCCAACGCACCGGCGATCACCTACATCGACTACGACCAGGAGTGGGAAGGCGTCGAGGAGACGCTGTCCTGGTCGCAGCTCCACCGTCGCATGCAAAATGTCGGCGAGGAGATATCGCGTTCGGGATCGCCTGGTGACCGGGCACTCATACTCTCACCGCAGGGCCTCGAATACATCGTCGGTTTTCTCGGTGCGATGCAGGCCGGATTCATCGCCGTGCCGCTTTCCGTTCCCCATGGTGGCGCCCACGACGAGCGAACAATTTCGGTGCTGGCCGACACGTCACCCGCGGTAATTCTGACGACGTCGGCGGCCGTCTCCAACGTCAAGGAAACCGTGGAGGCGCAGTCGGGACTAAGCACACCGGCAATCGTCGAAGTTGATTTGCTGGACCTGGATTCCCGGCCGCGATCTTCCAGGCCTTCGCGGGCCACCGGCGACGAGGGATCGCGTACGTCGTATCTGCAGTACACCTCCGGTTCCACCCGCGCGCCCGCTGGGGTCGCGGTTTCGAGCAACAATGTGTTCGCCAACTTCGAGCAGGTCATGGCCGACTTTTTTGTCAAAGAGGGGGGAGTGCCGCCGTCGGACTTGACTGTGGTGTCTTGGCTTCCGCTTTACCACGATATGGGTCTGCTGATGGGAGCGATCATTCCGATCCTCGCTGGCCTACACACGGTGATCACGAGTCCGGTTGGGTTCCTGCAGCGGCCGGCGCGGTGGGTGCAATTGCTGGCGCGCTACGGTCGGACCTACACGGCGGGACCGAACTTCGCTTTCGACATCGTGGCGCGCAAGACGTCAGATGAGGACATGGCGGGCCTCGATCTGGGGGCGGTGCACACCATACTCAACGGCAGTGAGCGGGTGCAGCCCGCGACCCTCAAGCGATTTACTGACCGGTTCGCGAAGTTTAATTTTCCCGCCAAGACGCTGCGGCCGGCATACGGCATGGCCGAGGCGACGGTGTACATCGCGACCCGCAAGGTGGGTGAGCCGCCGGAAATCGTGCATTTCGACGCGCAGAAACTGCCGGACGGCCAGGCGGTGCGGGTCGAGAACGGTACGCCGCTGGTCAGTTACGGCAATCCGAAGTCAGTGCAGGTGCGCATCGTCGATGCCGAAACGTGTGTCGAGTGCCCAGCGGGAGCGGTCGGCGAAATCTGGGTGCACGGCGGCAACGTCGCCTCGGGCTATTGGCAGAAACCTGACGAAAGCGCGCACACGTTCGGCGCAAAGATCGTCAACCCGGTGGACGGGACCCCCGAGGGGCCTTGGCTGCGCACCGGAGACTCTGGCTTCTACTCCGACGGCGAACTGTTCATCATGGGCCGCATCAAGGACCTGTTGATTGTGTACGGGCGCAACCACTCTCCCGACGACATCGAGGCGACCGTCCAGGAGATCAGCGCCGGCCGTTGCGCGGCAATCGCCATTCCGCAGGATGGCGTCGAGAAGCTGGGCGCCATCGTCGAGGTCAAGCAGAAGAAGGACGAGTCGGCCGCGGAGCTGGCTGAGCGCCTGGGTCTGCTCAAACGTGAGATCACCGCGGCGATCTTCGATTCACACGGACTGAGCGTCGCCGATCTGGTCCTGGTGTCGCCCGGATCGATCCCCATCACTACCAGCGGCAAGATCAGGCGAGCGCAGTCTGTCGAGATGTATCAACAACAGGCGTTCGCGCGGTTGGACGCCTGACGACTTCGATTGCGCCATAAGCGGGAAGGCTTGCATCATGACCCAAGCGAGTAAGCAGGCCCGGATACCTCTGTTGCCCGTCGACGAGGCCAAGGCTGCTGCCGACGAGGCCGGCGTACCCGACTACATGGCCGAGCTCAGCATCTTTCAGGCGTTGCTCAACCATCCGCGACTGGCCGGCGTGTTCAACGACTTACTGGCCACCCTGCTGTGGCATGGAGCCCTGGACGGACGATTGCGCGAATTGGTGATCATGCGCATCGGCTGGCTCACCGGTTGCGACTATGAGTGGACCCAGCACTGGCGCGTCGCCTCGCGACTAGGGGTCTCGCCCGAAGACCTATTGGGCGTGCGGGATTGGCCCGAATACGACGGGTTCGGGCCCGCCGAACGGGCGGTGCTCGCGGCGACCGACGATATCGTGCGCGGCGGCGCGGTGAGCGGCACCAGCTGGGCGGCGTGTGAGCGCGAATTGAGTTCTGACACAACAGTTCTCATCGAGCTCGTCACCGCGATCGGCGCCTGGCGAATGGTTGCTTCGATCCTGCAGAGCCTCGAGGTCCCGCTGGAGGAGGGCGTGGCGAGCTGGCCACCCGACGGGCGTTCGCCCGCGACGAACGCCTCCTGACGCGCTATTCATTCCATAGACCCCACACTCGTCATTCCATAGACCCCACACTCGGCGAAGGCGTCGAAACCGCTGGGCGTAGCGTCGGCGGAATGCGAACCAGGGCCGCCGAAATGCTCGGTGTTGAGTTTCCGATCTGCGCTTTCAGCCATTGCCGCGATGTGGTCGCCGCGGTGACCAATGCGGGTGGGTTCGGCATTCTCGGCGCTACCGCGCACAGCCCGAGGCGGCTGGACAGCGAGCTGACCTGGATTGAGGAGCAGACCGCCGGCAAGCCGTACGGTGTGGATCTGTTGTTGCCGCCCAAGTACGTTGGCGCCGACGAGGGTGGGATCAACTCCCGGCAGGCTCAGGACCTGCTGCCCGAAGAGCATCGCGCGTTCGTCGATGAGCTGCTGACCCGCTACGGCGTGGC
>JAVROG010000420.1:0-3661 GCA_032162865.1 Mycobacterium sp.
ACCGCGGACCTCACGCCGCCCGACCGGCCGCTGGCATCGCGGTGACACGTTTCCGCGGGTCGCGTTGGCGTGGGGCCGGGTGGGGCCACGGCCGGACCGTGCTCAGGACAACCGTGCCAGAAGCACCCGTCTACGAAGACCGCAACGGTACCGGGGCAGAATCATATCCGGCTGATATCTGCGTGTGTGCTTCTCGGGTTGGGTCGAGTACGAGATCGACAACCCCGAACCGCTCGGCGATGCCAGCGCATCCACGCCCGACGAGATTGACCCGGAAGGCAAGTCGAACCTGCGGAGAGCGAGCAGCATCGTCGTGCATCGAGTAGCGCCGACCGTGAATGTGGCTGCTGGCCGACCTTCTGATTCGGCTATTGGGGACTCAGAAAAATTGCGGTGACTAGGGAACTCGCGGGCGCAATCTCGATGAGGTCAGGCGGTATGGGTCGACCAAGGCGCGCCATCTCGCTTCGACTGTCGAGGGATTCGACGCCCCATCCGTGGTTGGTGAGCCATGCTGCTGTGTCGCTGGCGTCTTGGTCTTTGATGAAGACGGTCACGTCTACTTCCACGCCGATGGCGTCATCCATCTCCGCCGCGCTCTTCTGCCAGTTTCCCAGCCGCGTGTCACCGAGGTGGGCCGTCGCGTGGTGGTACACCTCGGCTGCGACATGGCTTCCCGCTGCGCTCAAGCTGGTCAACGTACGGAAAAGTTGGTCGTGTTCGGCGGACGACAGGTAGGGAAGCAGGCCCTCCACAAGCCAGGCGGTCGGCTTCGACCGGTCCCACCCCGCTTCGGTCAGTTCTGACGGGCAGTTCTCTTCGCGCAGGTCGATGGGGACTGGATGCAATTCGGCGATGGCGACTGCTCCGTGGGCTTTTAACGCCGCGTCTTTGAACGCCTGGACTTCTGGTTGGTCGATTTCGTAAACGTGAACATCCGCTAGCAGGCCAGTCGGTAAGCCCTTGCGTCTAAGCCAGCGGCGAGGATGACGACCTGGCGTATGCCTGACATCGTTGCGGCCACGCAGAACTCGTCGAAGAAGACGGTCCGCGTCGCGATATAACCGCGCCCGGTGCGCGCAGTACGTCGGCCTACATCGTCGTCGGCAGCAATCCAGGGAGGCTCGCGTTGCGCCATCGCCTGCCAGCCCGGCTCGTTCACCGCCGCTACCAACACAGCAGCGAACTCATCACGGACCAGCGGGTCGTCCTGCGCGGTTTCAGAGGCACGCAATGCGGCGACGGACAGAGCCGTGGCCCCGATACTGGTGGTGATGTCCCAGCTTTCGGGCAACGTGGTTGCTGGCGTGTCGCGTTCCGCTCCGTCGTTGGCTGTCATCGTGCTTTCACGAGTGGGCAGCGGTTGGGACAAGCGCGCTGATGTCTTCGCCTTGAAGGAGTTTCAGTGTCAAGCCGACATCGAAGTAGTCCGTCCAACGGGTAATCTTGCCGTCATCGCCGACGACGAAGGTTCCCATGACGGGAACTGCCGGCTTCGCGCCGTCGGGTGTCTGGATGTAATCAAGGCGTTCGGTCAGGACCGTTTGACCGTCGCTGGCAATGTTCACAATCTCGAATGCGTAGGCGTCGGGGAACATTGAGAACTGCGCGGCCAAGTTCTCCACGATGGCGTCTACCCCGTGTGAGGCGGGCATGCCGACGTTCTGATAAACCGCGCTGTCGGCGACAAGGGGGCGCAAAGCCTCTGCGTCGCGCTGCTCCATCAGGGCACAGAACTTGCGGACAACATCGACAGGCGCAGTCATAACGAACCTCCAACTGGGGCGGGGTAATAGCGGTCGAACATGTTCACATACTGGTTGTATGTGACATGCGACTGTATGTGACCTACAGCCTGTATGCAATAGGCTGTGGTAATGGCCCGACGTCAGAAACGGCTCGACCCCAAAGCGCGCCGTGCCGCTCAAGCCGAAGCCACTCGCGCCGCACTGGTCGACGCGGCTCGACGCCTATTCGTCGCCAAGGGGTATCACGGCACCGGCACCGAAGAAGTCGTTGCCGAGGCCAACGCGGGAACACGCGGCGCGCTCTACCACCACTTCGCCGACAAAAAGGCACTCTTCGAGGCGGTCTTCATCGCCGTCGAAGAGAACCTGGTGACCGAAGCGGCCAAGAACGTAGCCGACCCAGCCGACGGAGCCTTGAACCTACTGCGGCAAGGACTAATTGGATTCCTCAACGCCTCCCTCACACCACAGGTACAACGGATACTCCTGATCGACGGACCCGCCGTTCTGGGCTGGGTGCGATGGCGCGAACTGGAGAGCCTCTACGGGTTAGGGGCCATCCGCGCCATGCTCGAACAAGCAGTTGCGGAAGGCGATCTTGCGGCGAATCAGCCCCTCGATGCGCTCGCGCACATCCTGCTCGCTGCTGCCGATGAAACGGCTCTGTTCATCGCGAATGCCCCCAATCAATACGCCGCCCGCGATGAAGGCGTTCGGGCACTCAACGCACTGCTCGACGGGCTGAGGGCCAGGTAGTCGCAGGGGGTGGGGGGTGGCCCCTATCGGTCACCCGAGACCGCCTCGTACGGCCAGCGCCCGCTCTCTCTCCGGCGATCTGATTGGGCCAGCGTCCGCAGCCCGTCCGCAGTAGCTTCGTTCGCCGTCAATGCTAGCCAACGCACCCAACCTCCTGACCTGCTGCTAAGCCGAGTAGTTAACGCCGCCAACGTGACAAACGCCCAGCACGTAGTTCCGGTTCAACGTGTAGTCGAGTTGTGGCAGGGATGAACGCGTAGAGCGTTACCAGCGATCGCAGCCGAGCTAGTTGACGATCTCGGCGCGGTCATTTAGACGGCCTGCGGCCAGCCGGTCTCGCCACATTTGGAGAGCCTCAGGCGTCTGTCGCGTCCAGTCGGTGACCTCGTCAACGACTCGGAGCGGTTGCCTGCTGCGATAGGAGCGGGTGGGATTGCCAGGGAACTTCTTGTCGGTGACGTTGGGATCGTTCTCGAACTCCCCGGTCGGTTCGACGACATACACGCGCGGGGCACCGTCGCCGGCGGCGAGTTCGGCGGCGAGGCCCGCGCCGTCGCGCAACGCGGTGAAGTAGATGTGGTTCATCACGATTTCGGGCCGGTAGTTGGAGCGGAAACCGGCGGTGAGACGATCGCCGGGCCGGAGGTCGGCCTTTGTGCCGTGAAAGAAGGGTCCCTCGTCCAGCGCCTCGTTCACCGCCACAGGTTATCAATCCACGCCGGCGCGACCACGATGTTTGTCACAGGGCAGTTCGCATCAACTCGATAGTGCTGTCTGGCAATGTTTTTGGCGAAGCCAGTGCGAGCTTTGGAGTACGATCATGGCGGTTGACGACCGGTGAGGAGGCTTTGTGGCGCTGATCGCGGCTGCCATGTGCCCCCACCCAATGGCGCTGATACCCGAGGTCGCCGGCAAGACCGGCGAGTGGGAGCGATTGCGTGCTGCCTGCACGAAATCGGTTCGTCAATTGAACCCTCCTTTCTGGGACCTGGCCGGCAAGCCCCACCCTTCCGCGGACGCGCCTCAGCTGATCGTGATCGTCGGCGGAGACGACACAACTAGGACATTTGACGGTGCCGCCGCCTATGGCAGCCTGCTGTCGAATGGTGTCCGTTGGCGGTACGGGTGGGGTCAGGACCACCCGGAGGCGCAGCCAC
>JAVROG010000421.1:0-6617 GCA_032162865.1 Mycobacterium sp.
TTGTCGGTCGAGTACGCCAACATCTCATCGGGCGAGAGGTCGAAGGGCGGCTCGTCGCCGTATAAAGCGAAGCCCTCCTCGGTGAGGCGCAGCGCCATCGGAATCAGCTCGTTCATGCGGGTCTCGAAGACTGTCCAATTGGCATCGTCGGCTGCGACATGGCGTCGGCAGGTGAAGGTGCCCCAGGCCATGTGGCGTCGTTCGTCGTCACCGATCCGCCGGACCAGCTCCTGCATGCCGGGCAGAATGTTGCGCTCGACGCAGATCTTGTTCCAGGCGTAGTAACCGGTCAGTGCCAACATGCCTTCGACGATGTGGTTGTACGTGACCGAGGCCCGCACCTGCGCAGCCGATGACGCGTCGGTGGTCAGGGCATTGAGGCAGTGCGGCAACTCGTCGTAGAAGATCTCGCGGTAGGTGGGCAGGCCGTCGAGATAGGGGTGCAGATCCTCGGTCATGCCGACGGCGTCCAGCCACATGCGGAACACCTGGACGTGCTTGGCCTCCTCGAACGCGAACTGTGTCAGATACATCTCGTCGCCGAGCCGCCCCTCGGCGCGCATCGCCGCCATGAACGGCTGGATGTCCTCGGTCACCGCCTCCTCACCGGCGATGAATTGAGCGCACAGCCGGGTCGCGTAGTCCCGCTCGCGCTCCGAGAGTTTCTCCCAGTCGGCCCGGTCACGGGAGAAGTCGAGATCGGCCGGATTCCAGAATTTGGCGTTGCCACCGGCGAACAGCTTCAACGGCAGGCTCGCCCAGTTGAGACCGCCCGCAACCATGGAGCCGGATTGTATTCGTGTCATGTGCTCTCCTTTGATCCACATTGGGCTGGGGTTTGGATTTCCGGTCGGGCTTCCGGTTGGGCGGGCGCAGTGCCCGGAGTCCGGGGACAAAACGCGGCTGCCAGCACGGCGACCAGCCTGCGCACCGCCAGCGCCGGCTGCTCGGGCGTGGGTTCGTCGAGGCCGAGAATCGGATCCAGGCCACGCATGTAGGGCGCCAGCGCCAGGTGCGGAAAAATCATCAGCAGCAGCGACAACAGCGCGTCGGTGTCGGCGTCGGCGCGGAGGTCGCCCCGGCGGTGCGCATCGGACACCAGCGGTCGCAGCACCTCCAGGTAGTGCCGGTGGATGACGTTTCGCACGCTGATGCGGGCGTCGGTGTCGACCTCCAACGTCGCCGCGGCATGCAGCGAACGTTCCCGTGGATGCTCGGCGTAGTAGGCGACCCAGGCGTCGAGCAGGTCGGTAAGAAATTCGAAGAACGGCCGGCGGGGATCCAGTTCGCGAATGATGCCTTCCACGTAGGCACGCACCCGTTGGCTGGCGACATCGGCGATGAAGGCGTACAGGTCGCGCTTGTCCGCGAAGTACTGGAACAGGCTGCCCTTTGCGACCCCGGCCCGCCGAGCGATGACATTCAGGCTGCCGTTGGAGAACCCGTGCGCGCCGAATTCGGCCTCGGCGGCTTCGATGACGGCGGCCCTACGAGCCGGGTCGACACGACCCCAGGTAACGGTCGGCATGGCGCCCCTTTACGAATATAGTGACCACTGGTCATCGTACTGTGAGGTACTTCACAGTCAAGGGTAGAGCCGGGGCGTGCCGCTGCGAACGCGCGCGTCAGGGCTTGATTAGGGATTCATTTCGTATGCGCCGTTGAGCGGCAGGACGTATTCGGTCCAGACCTTCTCGTACCGCGCCGGGTCATTGGCCGGGCGGCGGATCATCCGCAGTGCGAAGCGGGCCTGTTCGTCGGTGGTGGCCGCCTTGTCGTTGAGTTCGACGGCGTAGCTGTTGAAGTCACGGACCAGCAGGCTGAAGATTTCGTCGATCAGCGCCTCGGACGACCCGGACAACCCAGAAAGCTGTGCCTCCTCCAGGATGAGCTGCGCGTAGGGCACCAGCGCGAAAATCTGGCCCACGCCGAAGGCGAAGTCGATGTCCTTCTGCTGAGTGGCATCCGGGGTGGCGCTGGCCAGCATCTCGGACAAGACGTCGATCTGCTCACGCAGCAGCGCGACATTAGGCAGGTGGGCGTACCTGTCGAACGATGCGCGCCAGTCGTGGAATCGCACCTTGCCCAGGCCGCCGGTGGGTCCCTGGTTGAACAGGAACGTGTCGTCAGCCGCGTCGTCGCGCCGACCGATCAGCGGCAGCGCGGCGTCGGGGGCGAACAGGAAGTTGGGCATGAACTTGGCCAGCAGTCCGATGTTGATGTGGACGGTGCCCTCCAACCGGGGCAGCATGCCGATCTCCTGCGCGACGGTCTCGAAGAAGGTGTCCTTCTCCACGCCCTTGGCTGCGATGACGTCAAATAGCGCGGTGATGACGCGCTCGCCTTCGCCGGTCACCTTGGCCTTGACGAGCGGGCTGTACAGCAGGTACCGGCGGTCCTCGGCGGACGCGCTGCGCATGTAGTCGCTGGCCCGACTGGCGACCAGCCGCATCGCGACAAGCCGCGCGTAGGCGTCGGTAAGCAGCCGTCGCACGTGGCTGAAGTCAGTGACCACGGAGCCGTATAAGTGCCGGTTGGCGGCGTGCGTGATGGCCTCGTAGAAAGCGTGGGTACACATGCCGATCGCGCCCCAGCCCAGGTTGTACTTGCAGACGTTGACCGTGTTGAGCGCGGCGTGGAAGGCGCCCATCCCGCGGTGCAGCAGGTCGGCCTCGGTGACCGGGTACTCGTTCAGTGCGTAATTCGCCACGTAGTTCTGCGAATTCACCACGTTCTTCTTGCAGTCATACCGATCGTCCTGGGAGTCGGCGGCGAAAAAGACGTACTCCTCCGGATTTCCCGGGGACCCCTCGATCTTGCCGAAGGTCGACACCATCCGAGCGACGTTGGCATTGCCGATGTAGTACTTCTCACCGGTCGCGGTCCAGCCGTGCTCGGACGGCGTGAGAATCATGTCGGTCTGGTAGACGTCGGCGCCGTGGGTCTTCTCGGACAGGCCGAAGGCGAACACCTCACCCTGCTCCAGCTGGGCGGCGGCCTTGCGCTTGGCGTCCTCGTTGTCACTCATCCAGATCGGGCCCAGGCCCAGCGCGGTCACCTGGAACGGGTACCAGTAACTGAGCCCGTAAAAACCGATGATCTCGGCGAATTCGCTGATCCGGTAGGTGTCCCAACGACAGTCGTCTGCGCCATATTCGGCCGGCGTCAGCAGCGACGCGAAGATGCGGTTCTGCGCGACGTGGTTGAGAAAGTCCGTGTACCAGGCGCGCTCATGCGCGTCGTGCTTGAGCTTCGCCTTGCCCCGGTTCTCGAAGAAGTCCACCGTCGCCTGCATGATTTCGCCCGAACGGCTGTCCGGGTATTTGCGTTGCAGGTGGTTCGGATTGAGCAGCATGAGGGTGGCTCCCTGGGCGGGCTGGTGTTCTTCGGGATATGTCGCGGGTAGACGGTACTGCAATACCGCAACGGCCGGAATAAAACGACCCTGTCGGTAAGGCGCCGCAGCGACCTAGCATCAAGGGCGTGTCAGAACTCAATACCGCTCACGGAACCATCGATACCGCCGATCTCGGCGTCACGCTCATGCACGAGCACGTGTTCATCATGACCACCGAAATCGCGCTGAACTATCCGGACGCCTGGGGGGATGAGGAAAAGCGGGTAGCTGACGCAATTGACCGCCTGAACGAACTGAAATCCCGGGGTGTGGACACCATCGTCGACCTCACCGTCATCGGACTGGGTCGCTACATCCCACGCATCGCCCGGGTAGCCGCGGAAACCGAACTGAACATCGTTGTGGCGACGGGCCTTTATACCTACAACGACATTCCGTTCCGATTCCACTACGAGGGTCCGGGGGGAATACTCGACGGCCCCGAGATCATGACCGACATGTTCGTGCGCGACATCGAAGAGGGGATTGCCGACACCGGGATCAAGGCCGGAATCCTCAAGTGCGCCACCGACGAACCCGGCATCACTCCGGGTGTCGAACGCGTGTTGCGCGCGGTGGCCCAGGCGCACAAGCGCACCGGGGTCCCGATCTCCACGCACACCCACGCCGGGCTGCGACGCGGGCTCGAGCAGCAGCGCATCTTCGAAGAGGAGGGGGTGGACCTGAGCCGGGTGATCATCGGCCACTCCGGCGACAGCACCGACGTCGGCTACCTCGAGGAGCTCATCTCCGCCGGCTCCTACCTGGGAATGGACCGCTTCGGCATCGACGTGATCCTGCCGTTCGAGGAGCGGGTCGACATCGTGGCCAAGATGTGCGAGCGGGGCCACGCTGACAAGATGGTGCTGTCGCATGACGCCAACTGTTACTTCGACGCACTGCCCGAGGATCTGGTGCCACAGATGGCCCCGAATTGGCATTACCTGCACATTCACAACGACGTGATCCCCGCGCTGAAGAAGCGTGGTGTCACCGACGAGCAGATACACACCATGCTCGTGGACAACCCGCGCCACATCTTCGACCGGCAGGGCGCTTATCAGTGACGGTGGCGCCGATCGGAACCCAGATTTCGCAGCTGGCCGAACTCGCCCCCGACGAGCCGGCCGTCAGCTGCGACGGACGCACCATCACCCGCGTCGAACTCGAATCCTCGACCAACCGGCTTGCCCGCGCCTACGCCGAGCGGGGTGTGACAACCGGCAGCTACGTCAGCATCCTGTTGCCGAACTCCATCGAATGGGTGCAGGCGGTGGTGGCGTGCTGGAAGCTGGGCGCGGTGCCCCAGCCACTGTCGCCCCGACTGCCGGACGCGGAATTGACAGACCTGTTGGACCTCAAACCGCGGGCGCTCCTCGTCGGGCGAGCGGATCCCAGCCGTGAGATCCCAAGCGTGCCTGCGGGTTTCGTCCCGGATGGGCTGTCCGATGCGGCACTGCCGGAGGCGGTGTCGCCGGTCTGGAAATCGTTGGCCTCCGGTGGCAGCACCGGACGCCCCAAGCTGATCGAGGCCGGCGGCGACAGCCGGATCCCATCGGCCATCGGGTATCCACTGGGCGCGCAGGAAGGCGACACCACGCTGGTGCCGGTGCCGTTGAGCCACAACACCGGGTTCACCACCGCAACGATGGCGCTACTGATGCGCCACCACCTGGTGCTGCTGCCGCGGTTCGATCCGCACGAGTTTCTCCGACTGATCGGCGAGCACCGGGTCACATTTCTCACCACGGTCCCGACGATCATGCAGCGGGTGCTGCCCGTCTACCGTGCCGACCCCGATTCCTACGACTTGTCCTCGATCCGGCGGTTCTGGCACGTGGGCGCGCCGTGCCCGCCGGCCGTCAAGCAAGCCTGGATCGAGTTGTTGGGGCCCGAGGCGCTGTGGGAACTGTACGGCGGCACAGAGCTTCAGGCGTTAACGTTCATCTCGGGCGAGCAGTGGTTGGCCCACCCGGGCTCGGTAGGCCAAGTGGTGACAGGGGAGATGAAGGTGCTCGACGACAACGGAAACCCATGCCCGCCCGGCATCGTCGGCGAGATCTACATGCGCCCCAACCCGGGGAGCGCCGCCACCTACCGATACGTCGGCGTCAAGGCCAAGAGCCGGGACGGCTGGGATTCCCTGGGCGATCTTGGCTATTTCGACGCCGAGGGCTTTCTGTACCTGTCGGATCGACGGGTCGACATGTTCACCGTGGGCGGCCGCAACGTCTACCCCGCCGAGATCGAGAACGCGTTGTCCGCGCATCCGGACGTGCTGTCCTGTTTGGCGGTCGGCGTGCCCGATGAGGATCTGGGGCAAGTGCCGTACGCGTTGGTGCACACGGTGACCGGATCCGCTCTGGATGCCGCGGCGGTCCGGGCGTTCGTCGGCGACCGCCTGGCCGGATACAAGGTGCCGCGCACCGTCGAGTTCGTCGACACGCCGCTTCGTGACGACGCAGGTAAGGCGCGCCGCTCGTTGGTGCGTGACGAAATCCTCTCGCGGCTGCAGGCTTAGACCATGTACACCCAGGAGTATTCAGCGCTGAGCGACGTCGGCTGCCATCGAACCGAAAACCAAGACCGTTGGGGCGCCGACGGCGACCAGTTCCTGTTCATCGTGGCCGACGGCGTGGGCGGCAGCAGGGACGGCGCGCTGGCCGCCCAGACGATGGTCGACATACTGCCCAGATACGTCTCGCACCACTTGCCCGAGCGGGACGCGCCGGATGCAGCCGAGCGGCTGGGTCGCGCCGTCTCCGAACTATCCGACGACCTGCATGCCAAGGCGCAGACCGACGACCGCTACCAGGGCGCCAACAGCACCCTGGTAGCCGTTGTCATTGCCGACACGCGCGTGTTGGTGGCCCACTTGGGTGACAGCCGTGCCTACCTGCGCCGCGACCAGCAGCTGCAGCGGCTGACCCGCGATCACACCCTGGTGCAAGCCCTGGTCGATGCACATCAACTCGAAGCTGCGGACACCCGGGTGCATCGCGCCCGCAACGTGGTGATGCGGTATATGGGTATGCCCCCGCCTGCCCGGCCGGACGCCAGCGCACTGGAACTGAATCCTGGTGACCGGATCCTGTTGTGCAGCGACGGTTTACATGGCGTCGTCAGCGAAGATGCGGTGGGCCAGATTCTTGATGCGAATCGCGATCCCGGTTATGCGTGTGCGGCCCTGATTGCCGCGGCCAGGGATGGCGGCGGACCC
>JAVROG010000422.1:0-5465 GCA_032162865.1 Mycobacterium sp.
AGGCGCCCGAGAGCGGTTACGTCGACGGTGCATGGTGGCCGCATAGCACGGACCTGACTACCGAACTGCCAGATCTGTTGTCGGTGTTGTCAGTTCGGCTCGGTCCGATTGGCCGCGTAATCTACAACGTGAACGAATGGGCCGAACCCCCCGCAAGAATCGTGGCCGACGGGCGAACGGTACGACTCGGCGGATATCGCCTCCAGCCGGTCCACACCGTCGAAGTCCTGGGGCTGAATCGCAGCAAAATCGTCCTACTCGTGGTTTCCCCGCACGCCGATCCAGAACAGGCTCACGCCATCATGATGACTGCGGCCGGCCCGAGCGATGCCTCGACGGTCGAGAGCCTGCTCATGCTCGACACGGAAGGATCAAAAAACCGTAGCTAAAACAAGACCACTTAGCGTCATTGCGCTGTCCCACAGCGGATTTGGCTGCCGACTCGGCAAATGCGAAGGCCTTGTCCAGCCGCGGGCATCGAGGACACGGGTGGATCGTCTGCGACCACGGCGGTCCACCGCTGACGGGCGTTGATCACAGGTAGGCGACGCAGCCTTGGGGGCGTACAGTCTAGGAACCGGGACCGACCCAGGGCCCCACATCAAGGGGCCGCGATGTCTGATAAATCTCCCCGGCAAGCTATGGCCAAAAAGTCCGGCAAGTCTCTGAAAGAGAAACGCGCCGACAAACGCGCGAAAAGCTCAGATACTCCGCAGACTGAAATTTTGTTGCACAGCAAGAAGCGTTAAGTCGATAATTTCGGCAAAGTCCGGCCCAGACGTGCGCGACCGACCCCGCCGCCCCGCCGCCCTGCCTCGACTGCGACTTCAGCGTTTAGCCTGGTCGCGGGTACAGTACGTGGACCTCGCAACACATTGGGCAGAGACCTGGCTTTGTCAAAGACCCTCCGATACCGTGCTTCCGGTATTCAAACCTCACTGCTCGATTATGTTATGGTTGGTTCGGGCGTAGCTAAATTATGTCCATTTGAAAGGAAAGAGAAGTTAGTATGACACAGGGAACTGTGAAATGGTTCAACAGCGAAAAAGGTTTTGGCTTTATCGCTCCTGATGGCGGCGCAAAAGATGTGTTCGTCCACCATTCTGAGATCCAAGGGGACGGCTACCGCTCCCTAGATGAGAACCAGCGAGTGGAGTTCGATATCACCCAGGGGCCTAAAGGCCCCCAGGCCGTGCAGGTGACCAAAATCTAGCAATTCATCGCTAAACCTCTGGGGCTGACCGGGTTTCGTCGACAAGACGCAGCTACGGGTCGGCCCCTAAGGTGCGTGTCACCGCTTTTAGCATCCGTCCGAGCAAATCGACATGCGTTCGCACCAGAATCGAACATGCCTGCCAATCGGCGTCTTTCGTATTCTGGGTGACCGTGATGCACCGAAAGCCATTCTTAGAGTGGAATCTTGACATCACTCCGACAGCGGGAACTGTCGGATGCGACCGCACCCGCCGCCGTGTCGCACGCACACGGCAACCTCTGCGGCTATGTGTCGAGACAGGTCGCTGCGGTAATCTCTATTCAGGTTGATTCGCCAGCCTTGCTGCAACGTCCGGTGGCGATCTGCAAAGGTCCCCGCCACGACGTGTCTGCTGCGCCCGGATAAAACCGACCATTACAGGGTTCTTCTCGTGAACTGGCCCTGATGGGGTCTCGTGCATCACACCTCGAGAGCACTGGGCGCGCCTCAGCGCCCGATTGCGGATGAGTACGTATGTTCAGGGTGCCTGAAATACCCGACACATCCCCTTCAAGTCGAGTGATGGACCATCCGGGGCGTGCCGAAAGGGGGCAGGCCCTCGCGCCGCCTTGATCGTCAGCCGCATCCCCGGGCGTGCGGTAGTTGCTATGCAGCGGCACCAACATTGGTGTGTCCCCGGTGTCGATCGAAGCTTCGCGACTCGATTCCGACGCATTCACCCCTTCTGTTGTGCAAAGGCGTTCACCGTTGCAAAACCCGATTCGCCGTCGGCGGCCGACCGCGGCGCCGTAGCGCCGGAGCCAAAGGAACGGTCTTGAGCAGATTCACCGAAAAGATGTATCGCACCGCCCAGTCCAGTTCGAACGGCATGGTGACTGGGGAGCCGGACCGCCCCGTCCGGCATACCTGGGGTGAGGTGCACGAACGGGCGCGTCGGATCGCGGGCGGCTTGGCGACCGCCGGCGTCGGGCACGGTGAGGCCGTCCCCGTGCTGGCCGGTGCGCCAGTCGAGATCGCCCCGGCGGGGCAAGCCATCTGGATGCGCGGCGCGAGTCTGACAATGCTGCATCAGCCCACTCCCCGTACCGACCTTCAACGCTGGGCCGCCGAAACCACCGCTGTAGTCAAGATGATTGGCGCCAACGCGGTTGTCATCTCCGAACCCTTCATGGCCGCGGCTCCAGTGCTCTCTGCGTTGGGCGTGCGGGTACTGCTCATCGAGCAGCTACTTGAAAGCCGCCCGATCGATCCGGTCGAAACCGATGACGACGACGTCGGGCTGTTGCAATTGACATCGGGATCAACCGGACCGCCCAAGGCCGTGCAGATCACTCACCGCAACTTGGTGT
Source organism: Mycobacterium sp. (assembly GCA_032162865.1). Taxonomy (GTDB): domain Bacteria; phylum Actinomycetota; class Actinomycetes; order Mycobacteriales; family Mycobacteriaceae; genus Mycobacterium. Next base: position 2,566 of record JAVROG010000422.1, read on the forward strand.
CCAACGCCGAGGCGATGTTCATCGGCGCCAGGGTCGATATCGATACCGACGTAATCGTCAGCTGGCTACCACTGTTTCATGACATGGGCATGACCGGCTTCCTCACCATGCCAATGTTTTTCGGTTGCGAGCTGGTCAAGATCACTCCGATGGACTTCCTGCGCGACACCCTGCTATGGGCCACGCTCATCGATAAGTACCGGGCCACGATGACAGCGGCGCCCAACTTCGCGTACACGTTGTTCGGCAAGCGTCTTCGCAAACTGGCGCAGCCCGGCCAATTTGACCTGTCCACGCTGCGATGGGCACTGTCGGGCGCCGAACAGGTCGAACCCGCCGACGTTGAAGACTTCTGCGAGGCCGGCAAGCCGTTCGGGTTACGTCCTGATGCGATTCTGCCGGCTTACGGCATGGCCGAGACGACGGTTGCAGTGTCGTTCAGCGAGTGCGGGGCAGGCCTATTGGTCGACCAGGTCGACGCCGACCTGCTCTCCCTGCTGCACCGCGCCGTCCCGGCGACCAAAGGCAAGACCCGGCGACTGGCCACGCTCGGCCGTCTACTGAGCGGCCTGGAAGCGCGCGTCGTCGACGACGATGGAAGCATCCTGCCCGCCCGGGCCGTCGGGGTCATCCAGGTGCGCGGCGAATCCGTGACCCTGGGCTACGCGACGATGGGCGGTTTCGTTGCGGCGCAGGATGACCGGGGTTGGTATGACACCGGCGACCTGGGCTACCTCACCGAGACCGACCACCTCGTCGTGTGCGGCCGCGTCAAGGACGTGATCATCATGGCCGGCCGCAACATCTATCCGACCGACATCGAACGTGCCGCATCGCGTGTCTCCGGGCTTAGGCCGGGTTGCGCCGTAGCGGTGCGCTTGGATGCGGGACATTCGCGCGAAACGTTCGTTGTGGCCGTGGAGTCCAACAGTTGGCAGAACCCCGCCGAGGTTCGTCGGATCGAGCAGCAAGTGGCCCACGAGGTGGTGGCCGAGGTCGATGTCCGGCCACGCAACGTAGTTGTGCTCGAGCCAGGGATGATCCCCAAGACGCCTTCCGGGAAGCTGCGGCGCGGTCAAACGTTGGCGCTGATCGGGTGACATCTCGCGCTACGCCAAAGAGTAGATTCGACAATCATGAGGGGATCACCGGAGGAGAGGTGTTGACCGACTTCGACGCCCAACCCGGCCGTAAAGCTCCGGCCGAACTCTCCCCTACCCAGCGGGAAGCCGACGAGGCCGAATTGTATGCCGGGCTCCGCCGAGTGGCCGGAATTGTGGCCGGGGCTCAAGGGGTGATCGACCTTCTCCGTGACGTGGCGGACTTCGCCGCCCAGGCAATTCCCGGCGCCGACGATGTCGGTGTCGCGTTGATTGACCCGCGACTAGGCATATCCAGCGTCCAGACCTGGGCGGCGACAGCGGTACTTGTCCATGAGATCGACACAGTTCAGTACACGGAACTGAACGAGGGGCCGTGCATCACATGTATGCAATCGCGGCGACCGACAGTCAGCGGATCGCTCGGCAGCGACAGCCGTTGGCCGCACTTCGGTGGCCGGATCGCCCGGATGCGCATGCACTCGGCGCTATCGCTGCCGTTGCTGGTCGACGACCAGGTGATCGGCTCGATCAACGCCTATGCCAAAAGCCGCGACGCTTTCGCCGAGCATGCCGTGCGGTTGGGAACGCAGTTCGCGAAACCGGCTGCGATATCGGTGTACAACGCCCAATTGTTGGCGACGGCCCAGGAACGGACGCTGCGTTTGCAGCGCGCGTTGGACACCCGCGCAGTGATCGATCAGGCGATAGGCATCATCCGCAGCCGGTCGGGCAGCAACGCCGAGGAGGCCTTCGAACGGCTCACTCGCATCAGCCAGACCGACAACATCAAGCTGCACGCCGTCGCCGAGCGGTTGGTGGAGGAAGCCGTGCGGCGCGCGCAGACGCGGCATCGCTGAAGCCGCTAGTGCGATGGTGTGGCCAGGAGCTCAGCAAATTCCGCGATAAGCAGCGGGCGGGAATGCCGATCGGTCATCAATCTGCGGGCTACGTCTGACAGGTGCTCACGTTTGACCCGCGCATAAGTGCGCAACAGGCGGAACGCTTCTTCCACGGGCACATTCAACATTTCGCGTAGGAGGCAGTGCCGCGGTGCCCGGGCGGCAAAGTCTTCCCCCAGCTTCCACTAGTTGGCGGCATTTGACGAGCGCACGGCGGGACCGCAGGCCCGCTCGGCACTCGCTCGGTGGGCTCGGTTCGGAAGCTCCGGAACCGGCGATTGACCAGTGACGCAGACGAGAGAATCCTTTAAGTGTTCGCCGGGACAATCCCGGAAAGGATCGGCGCAGTCCACCTACAACGACGATCCGGGGGAGCGATGAGTTCTGAACATGCGATAGAACGGGTGCCGCTGTCGGACATTCGAGAGGGCGACATGCTCCAGGATCCGAGATCTGGCAAATGGGTCAAAATTATTCACACCGCCGACAGCACCATGAACGGCACGCACGCGTGCTCGGACGGGGAGGGTACCGAAGCCGAGCACTATCGCGTCTATCTAGGCGACGGCGGCGAAGAGATCGATTCTCGGTTTGTTGCAGGCCTGGTCAATCGCCAGGTGCGAGAGTAGTCCGAAGGTCCTAACCGCAAGCGTCACAAGGCATCTGGATTCAGACCAGCTAGCTACTTCGACCTGAAAAAGGCTTTGCCGCCGAGATGACGGTGAGTGGCGGCTGGCGGTTATGCGCGGCTTTGTTGTTGAGGTGGGTTTGTATGGGGCGAGTGAGCCGATCTTGACGAGGTTGTGGGCGAAGACGCCGTGTCCGCACCAGGTTCGGGCTCCGTTGATGCCGGTGAGTTCGGTGCGGTTCCAGCCGTAGCTGCGCTTCATGTGGCTGA
>JAVROG010000423.1:0-3382 GCA_032162865.1 Mycobacterium sp.
CACGTCGGCGCCCGGAGTGGCCTCGGTGATGCGCGCTGCGGCTTGCTTGCCCTTCTCCAGGTTGCGCACGGCCATCACGACGTGTGCACCGCGGGCGGCTAGTGCCGTGGCGGTCTCGAAACCGAGACCGGTGTTGGCACCGGTGATCACGGCGATCCGGCCGGTCTGGTCCGGAATGTCGGCGGTTGTCCATTTGGTCATGAGGGGCTCCTCGCTATGATCTACTAAACGGGGCGAGCGCTCCGCTTGGCTCCGACTATACGGAACGTGCGCCCCGTTTTGTCAACTGTTTTCCGCCGGAGGTGTGACGTGGCTGCACCCGATCGACCGGTGCGCGCCGATGCGGTCCGCAACCGGGCCCGCGTGCTCGAGGTCGCCTACCAGACCTTCGCGGCCGACGGCCTGTCGGTGCCGATCGACGAGATCGCGCGGCGCGCAGGCGTGGGCGCGGGAACGGTCTACCGCCACTTCCCCACCAAGGAAATGCTGTTCCAGGCAGTGGTCGCCGACCGATTGCGCCGGATCATCGACGACGGCTATGCCCTGCTCGCGTCCGAAGAGGCCGGCCAGGCGCTGTTCGAGTTCTTGCGGTCGATGGTGTTGCAGTGGGGCGCCGCCGATCGCGGCCTGGTCGAAGCTCTGGCCGGCGTCGGCATTGACATCAACAGCGCAGCTCCCCAGGCGGAGGACGACTTCCTGAGCCTTCTCGCCGAACTGTTGCGTACCGCCCAACAAACGGGTGCCGCGCGGTCGGACGTGTCGGTAGCTCAGGTCAAGACACTGCTGGTCGGATGCCAGGCGATGCAGACCTACAACCCCGAGTTGGCCGAAACGGCAACGAATATCGCTCTGGACGGACTTCGGGGCAACAGCGGCTGATCACCGACCGCCCGGACCCCAGTGATCTGTAACCGCTCAGAGTGCAGCGTCTGACTCGATCTCCGATCCCGGCCGTACGTTAATGTCGCTGTTGTGGCTGGCGATGAAGTGAGCCCCGCACAATCTGACCGACACTGACGCCGGGAGAATACGCATGAGCGCCGAGCAGCCGACCATCATCTATACGCTGACCGACGAGGCGCCTTTGCTGGCGACTTACGCTTTCTTGCCGATCGTGCGCGCCTTCGCCGAGCCGGCGGGCATCACGATCAAGACCAGTGACATCTCTCTGGCGGCTCGCATCCTCGCCCAGTTTCCGGACGAGCTGGACGAAGATCAGCGCGTTCCCGACAACCTCGGCGAACTGGGCAAGCTGACCCAGGACCCGGAAACCAACATCATCAAGCTGCCCAACATCAGCGCCTCGGTGCCGCAGTTGACGTCGGCCATCAAGGAACTGCAAAGCAAGGGCTACAAGATCCCGGACTTTCCGGGCAACCCAAAGACCGACGAGGAAAAGGAAATCCGCAAGCGCTACGGCAATGTGCTGGGCAGCGCGGTGAATCCGGTACTGCGGGAAGGGAACTCGGACCGTCGCGCCCCCAAGGCGGTCAAGGAGTACGCCCGCAAGCACCCGCACAGCATGGCTGAGTGGTCGATGGCATCCCGCACCCACGTCGCGACCATGAAGCACGGCGACTTCTACCACGGGGAGAAGTCGATGACTGTGGACGGCGCCCGCGACGTCAAGATGGAGCTGGAGACCAAGAGCGGCGAGACGGTCGTGCTCAAGCCCAAGGTGTCGCTGAAGGATGGCGACATCATCGACAGCATGTTCATGAGCAAGAAGGCCCTGTGCGAGTTCTACGAAGAGCAGATGGAGGACGCACACAAGACCGGCGTGATGTTCTCGCTGCACGTCAAGGCGACCATGATGAAGGTCTCGCATCCCATCGTGTTCGGGCACGCGGTCCGCATCTTCTACAAGGAGGCCTTCGAAAAGCACCAGGAGCTGTTCGACGAACTGGGTGTCAATGTCAACAACGGATTGGTCGACCTCTACAACAAGATCGAGACCCTACCGGCCTCACAGCATGACGAAATCATCCGCGACCTGCACGCCTGCCACGAACACCGCCCCGAGTTGGCGATGGTCGATTCGGCCAAGGGCATCTCGAACTTCCATTCGCCCAGTGACGTGATCGTGGACGCTTCCATGCCGGCGATGATCCGTGCGGGCGGCAAGATGTACGGTGCCGACGGGCGGCAGAAAGACACCAAGGCCGTGAACCCGGAGTCCACCTTCTCCCGCATCTACCAGGAAATCATCAACTTCTGTAAGACGAACGGCCAATTCGATCCGGTCACCATGGGCACCGTGCCCAACGTCGGCCTGATGGCCCAGCAGGCCGAGGAGTACGGCTCGCACGACAAGACCTTTGAGGGTCCCGAGGCTGGTGTCGCCAACATCGTCGACCTCGAGTCCGGCGAAGTGTTGCTCAGCGTGGACGTGGAAGAAGGCGACATCTGGCGCATGCCGATCGTCCGGGACGATCCGATCCGCGACTGGGTCAAGCTGGCCGTGAATCGCGCACGCAACTCCGGGATGCCGGTGCTGTTCTGGCTGGACCCGTACCGCCCGCACGAGAACGAGCTGATCAAGAAGGTCAAGACCTACCTGAAGGACCACGACACCGAGGGTCTGGACATCCAGATCAAGTCGCAGGTGCGTTCCATGCGCTACACCATCGAGCGCCTGATTCGCGGACTGGACACCATCGCCGCCACCGGCAACATTCTGCGGGACTACCTCACCGACCTGTTCCCAATCCTCGAGCTGGGCACCAGCGCCAAGATGTTGTCCATCGTGCCGCTGATGGCCGGCGGCGGAATGTACGAAACCGGCGCCGGTGGTTCGGCGCCCAAGCACGTGCACCAGCTGGTGGAGGAGAACCACCTGCGCTGGGATTCACTCGGTGAGTACCTCGCACTCGGCGCCTGCTTTGAGGACATCGGCATCAAGACCGACAGTGAGCGGGCCAAGATCCTGGCCAAGACGCTCGATGACGCAATCGGCAAGCTGCTGGAGAACAACAAGAGCCCATCGCGCAAGACCGGCGAGCTCGACAACCGGGGCAGCCAGTTCTACCTCGCGCTCTACTGGGCGCAAGAACTTGCCGACCAGGACGACGACGAGGAGCTGAAGAAGCACTTCGGCAAGCTCGCCGAGCTATTGAGCAAGAATGAAGACAAGATCGTGTCGGAGCTGAACGAAGTGCAGGGCAAAGAAGCCGACATCGGCGGCTACTACTACCCGGACGCGGAAAAGACCACAGCGGTGATGCGGCCCAGCAAGACGCTCAACAACGCAATAACGGGCGATGAGGGCGCGGAAGATCCGCGCGCCTGAGTCCTCACTGGGCCAGAATCGCACCACCCAGCCAGCGCCGGATAAACCGGCGTAAGTCCTCTCGCGACCGCGTCGGGTCGTTCGGCGCGACCC
>JAVROG010000424.1:0-11516 GCA_032162865.1 Mycobacterium sp.
CCTGATGTTGTTGTGGCTGTTCATTTGGTCGGTATTGCGGATCTTGCGGACCGATATCTATGCCCCGACGGGTGCGGTGATGGTGCGTCGTGGGTTGGCACTGCGTGGCAACCTGCTGTCCTCGCGCCAGCGCCGGGACTCGGCGCGGTATCTGGTGGTCACCGAGGGCGCGCTGCAGGGCGCCCGGATCACGCTGAGCGGACAGCCGGTGTTGGTTGGACGCGCGGACGACTCGACGTTGGTGTTGACTGACGATTACGCCTCGACTCGGCATGCCAGGCTGTCTCAACGCGGCTCGGAATGGTATGTGGAAGATCTAGGTTCGACCAACGGCACATACCTCGACAGGGCGAAGGTGACGACTGCGGTACGAGTTCCCATGGGTACGCCGGTTCGGATCGGCAAGACCGCAATAGAGTTACGCCCGTGACCCACGCCGACGACGTTGATGCCGGTGCTACCGGCATCGTGGGGGTACCGCCGGCTCGCGGGGGAGGGTGGGGCTCGTGACGTTAGTCCTGCGATATGCCGCCCGCAGCGATCGCGGCCTGGTACGCGCCAACAACGAAGACTCCGTCTACGCCGGTGCCCGGCTGTTGGCCCTGGCCGACGGCATGGGTGGCCACGCGGCCGGCGAGGTCGCCTCCCAGTTGGTGATCGCCGCCCTGGCGCATCTCGACGACGATGAGCCGGGCGGTGACCTACTGGCCAAGCTGGACACCGCCGTGCGGTCCGGCAACGCCGCGATAGCCGCTCAGGTCGAGATGGAACCTGACCTCGAGGGCATGGGCACCACGCTGACCGCGATCCTGTTCGCGGGCAACCGCCTCGGGCTGGGGCACATCGGCGACTCGCGCGGCTACCTCTTCCGCGACGGCGAGCTGACGCAGATCACCAAGGACGACACCTTTGTCCAGACGCTGGTCGACGAGGGCCGCATCACCGCGGAGGAGGCGCACAGCCACCCACAGCGCTCGTTGATCATGCGCGCGTTGACCGGTCACGAGGTGGAACCCACCTTGACGATGCGGGAGGCGCGTGTCGGTGATCGTTACCTGCTGTGCTCGGACGGACTGTCCGACCCGGTCAGTGACGAAACCATCGCCGAGGCCCTGCAGATCCCCGACGTCGCCGAAAGCGCTTATCGCCTCATCGAACTGGCGTTGCGCGGTGGCGGCCCCGACAACGTCACCGTCGTCGTCGCCGATGTCGTTGACGACGAGTTCGGCCAGACCCAGCCCATTCTGGCCGGGGCGGTATCTGGCGACAACGACGCCGACCAACTGACCTTGCCCAACACCGCTGCCGGTCGTGCCTCCGCAATTGGGCCTCGCAAGGGCGAGGGCGCCGCCAAAAGAGTTGCGCCGCCAGTCGAGCCGCCCCCTCGACGCCGATGGTCAAGGCGACGGATGGGGATCGTCATCGGGTTGGTAGTGCTGGTGCTGATTGCCGGCCTGGGCATCGGCAACGCGGTTATCCGCAACAACTACTACGTCGCCAGCGACAACGGCACAGTCGTCATCATGCGGGGCGTTCAATCGTCGCTGCTGGGCTACTCGCTACACCACAGGCATTCATCTGGCTGCCTCAAGGGCAACGATATTTCCGAAGTCAGTCCCGGCCAACCCACCAATGACTGCCGCCACCTGGTGAAGCTCGACGATTTGAGCCCTTCTGCCCGGGCATCGGTTCAGGCTGGGTTACCCGCCGGCACTCTCGACGAGGCCCGCAAGCAATTAACGGAGTTGTCCAAGCAACTTCTGCCGGAGTGTGCATCATCGAAGAGTGGGGCCACCTCACAGACGGAGCCGTCGGCCCCGTCGACCAATAGCAGCGGCACCCCAGAACCTGGCCCCGCCCCGTCCGCCACGGCGTCCACCACCCCAACGTCCACGCCTAGCTCGACGGCCACTTCCACACCCCCCACCACGACATCGAGCCAACCGAGCACCACCCCGGCAGCGCCTGCTACGCCGTCGTCGACCACCCCCTCGCCGACGACGAGCGCAACCCCGCAACCCTCACAGCAAGGCGCCTGCCGGGCGGCGGCATGACGACGACGGAACTGCCAGCACCGGTAGCGGTGACTCCTCCGCTGCCAACACGGCGCAATGCCGAGTTGCTGCTGTTGTGCTTGGCCTCGGTGATCACCATCGTTGCGCTGTGCATCGTGGAGGCCAATCAAGAGCGGGGTCTGCATTGGGACCTCGCCACCTATGGACTGGGTTTCCTCAGCCTGTTCGGAATTGCGCATCTGGCCCTGCGGCGTTATGCGCCGTATACCGATCCGCTCCTGCTGCCGGTGGTTGCCCTGCTCAACGGGCTCGGGCTGGTGATGATCCATCGACTCGACTTGGTGGACAAGGAAGTTGGCCGCCATGGTCACCCCAGCGCCAACCAGCAGATGCTGTGGACTCTGGTCGGTGTCACGGCGTTCGCACTCGTGGTGACGTTCCTCAACGATCACCGCCAACTAGCGCGCTACGGCTACATCTGTGGGCTGGCCGGTCTTATCTTCCTGGTGATCCCCGCGCTGTTGCCGGCATCGCTGTCCGAGCAGAACGGGGCCAAGATCTGGATTCGCTTGCCGGGCTTCTCGATTCAGCCCGCTGAGTTCTCCAAGATTCTGCTGTTGATCTTCTTCTCGGCGGTACTGATCGCCAAACGCAATCTGTTCACCAGCGCGGGCAAACACCTGATGGGTCTGACGCTGCCGCGTCCGCGAGATCTCGCCCCCTTGCTCGCCGCCTGGGTGATCTCGGTGGGCGTGATGGTCTTCGAGAAAGACCTTGGCACGTCGCTGCTGTTGTACGCGTCTTTTCTGGTGGTCGTCTACCTGGCCACGCAGCGGTTCAGTTGGGTCATGCTCGGGTTGGCGCTGTTCGCCGCGGGCAGCGTGGTGGCGTACTACCTGTTCGCGCATGTCCGGGTCCGGGTACAGACCTGGCTGGACCCGTTCGCCGACCCCGACGGCAGCGGATACCAGATGGTGCAGGCACTGTTCAGCTTCGCCACCGGTGGCATCTTCGGGACCGGCCTCGGCAACGGCCAGCCCGACACCGTGCCTGCGGCGTCAACCGACTTCATCATCGCCGCTTTCGGTGAAGAGCTCGGGCTGGTCGGACTGGCCAGCATTCTGCTGCTCTACACGATCGTCATCATTCGGGGCATGCGCACCGCGATCGCCACCCGCGACAGCTTCGGCAAGCTGCTCGCCGCGGGTCTGGCCTCGACCCTGGCGATTCAGCTGTTCATCGTCGTGGGCGGTGTCACCAAACTGATCCCGCTGACCGGGCTGACCACGCCCTGGATGTCGTACGGCGGCTCGTCGCTGCTGGCCAACTACGTGCTGTTGGCCATCCTGGCGCGCATCTCCGACGGCGCCCGACGTCCATCGCGCACCCGCCCGCGGGAGAAACCGCCGATCGCGGCGGCGACCACCGAGGTGATCGAGCGCGTATGAACACCTCGCTGCGCCGGATCTCGGTGACCGTGATGGCGTTGATCGTGTTGCTCCTGCTCAACGCCACGATGACGCAGGTCTTCACCGCCGACGGGTTGCGTGCCGACCCGCGCAATCAGCGGGTCCTGCTCGACGAGTACTCGCGACAGCGCGGCCAGATCATCGCCGGGGGGCAACTGCTGGCCTACTCGGTGGCCACCGACAGTCGCTTCCGCTTCCTGCGGGTGTATCCCAACCCCGCGGTGTACGCACCGGTCACCGGCTTCTACTCGTTGCGGTATTCCAGTGCCGGTCTGGAGCGGGCGGAGGACCTGTTGCTCAACGGATCCGACGAGCGGCTCTTCGGCCGCCGACTGGCCGACTTCTTCACCGGTCGCGACCCCCGCGGTGGCAACGTGGAGACCACTATCAACCCACGCATCCAGCAGGCCGGGTGGGACGCAATGCAGCAAGGTTGCGGTGGGCCGCCCTGCAAGGGCGCCGTCGTGGCCCTGGAACCGTCCACCGGTAAGATCCTGGCGTTGGTGTCGTCGCCGTCATATGACCCCAACCTGCTGGCTTCGCACAGTCCCGACGTACAGGCTCAGGCCTGGCAGCGGCTGCGGGACAACCCCGACAACCCCCTGGTCAACCGGGCGATCTCGGAGACGTACCCACCCGGGTCGACGTTCAAAGTGATCACCACCGCGGCCGCGCTGGCGGGCGGAGCCAACGAGACCGAGCAGCTGACCGCGGCGGCGACCATTCCGCTACCCAACAGCACAGCCACCTTGGAGAACTACGGTGGCACCGCGTGCGGCCCCGGTCCGACCGTGTCGCTCACCGAGGCGTTCGCCAAATCGTGCAATACGGCGTTCGTGCAGCTGGGCCTGCTCACCGGCGCCGAGGCCCTGCGCAGCATGGCGCGCGCGTTCGGCCTGGATGCTCCCCCCGGCCCCATTCCGCTGCAGGTTGCCGAATCGACCATCGGCGCTATCCCGGACGGTGCCGCGCTGGGCATGACCAGCATCGGGCAGAAGGATGTCGCGCTGACACCGCTGGAGAACGCGGAGGTGGCGGCGACTATCGCCAACGGTGGCGTCATGATGCGGCCGTACCTGGTAGAAAGCCTCAAGGGGCCGGATCTGGCCAATATCAGCAGCACTGCCCCCTACCAGCAGCGCCGCGCGGTGTCGCCGCAGGTCGCCGCTAAGCTATCAGAGCTGATGGTCGGCGCCGAAAAAGTCGCACAGCAGAAAGGGGCGATCCCCGGCGTGCAGATCGCATCCAAGACGGGTACTGCAGAGCATGGCACCGATCCGCGCCACACTCCACCGCACGCGTGGTACATCGCCTTCGCACCCGCGCAGGCTCCTAGGGTGGCCGTGGCGGTACTAGTGGAGAACGGGGCCGATCGGCTGTCTGCCACCGGCGGTGCGTTAGCCGCACCGATCGGGCGGGCAGTGATCGAAGCTGCTTTGCAAGGGGGACCATGAGTCCGAGAGTTGGGGTGACGCTGTCAGGCAGATACCGCCTGCAGCGGCTCATCGCCACCGGTGGCATGGGCCAAGTTTGGGAAGCGGTCGACAGCCGCCTGGGCCGGCGTGTCGCGGTCAAGGTGCTCAAGCAGGAGTTCTCGCAGGACCCTGAGTTCATCGAGCGCTTCCGCGCCGAGGCGCGCACCACCGCGATGCTCAACCATCCCGGCATCGCACAGGTGCACGACTACGGCGAGAGCCAGATGGACGGGGAGGGCCGCACGGCCTACCTGGTGATGGAGCTGGTCAACGGCGAGCCGTTGAACTCGGTGCTCAAACGCACGGGTCGGCTCTCGTTGCGGCACGCGCTGGACATGCTGGAGCAGACCGGTCGCGCGCTGCAGATCGCGCACGCCAATGGCCTGGTGCACCGCGACGTCAAGCCGGGCAACATCCTGATCACCCCGACCGGGCAGGTGAAGATCACCGATTTCGGTATCGCCAAAGCCGTGGACGCAGCGCCGGTGACTCAGACCGGCATGGTGATGGGCACCGCCCAGTACATCGCGCCCGAGCAGGCGCTCGGCCACGACGCCAGCCCGTCCAGCGACGTGTACGCGCTGGGTGTTGTTGGCTACGAGGTGGTGTCGGGTAAGCGGCCGTTCACCGGAGACGGTGCACTGACGGTGGCGATGAAGCACATCAAGGAGCCGCCGCCGCCATTGCCGGCCGACCTGCCGCCCAACGTCCGGGAACTCATCGAGATCACCCTGGTCAAGAACCCCAGTCAGCGCTATCGCAGCGGTGGCCCGTTCGCCGACGCGGTCGCCGCTGTGCGGGCCGGCCGCCGGCCCCCCAGGCCAAGCCAGTCACCACCGGCCGGTCGGGCCGCGCCCGCAGCCATCCCCTCGGCCACGCCGGCCAGGATCGCGCCCAGTCCCGCCACGCGGACTACGGCGCCGCGCCAGACCTCCCGTCCACGAACCGGCGGGCACCGGCCACCGCCGGCTCGGCGCACATTCTCCTCGGGTCAGCGGGCGCTGCTCTGGGCGGCTGGAGTACTCGGAGCATTGGCGATCATCATCGCGGTGCTCATCGTCATCAACTCCAAGGGTGACGGCCAGCAGCAGTCGCCGCCGCCGACCGTCAACAACACCGGAACCGCACCGGCCGTCGACTTCGGGACTGGCCAGCACCTCAAGCTCAATTGGACGGATCGCAGTGAAGAGGGCACTGCTGGACTGCACGCGTCGCTGGCCCGATTCGAGTTTCCGCGATGACCACCCCTCGGCATCTGTCCGACAGGTACGAATTGGGCGACATCCTCGGTTTCGGCGGCATGTCGGAAGTGCACCTCGCCCGCGACCAGCGCTTACACCGCGATGTCGCCGTCAAGGTGCTGCGCGCTGACCTGGCCCGCGACCCCAGCTTCTACCTGCGATTCCGTCGGGAGGCGCAAAACGCCGCGGCACTGAACCACCCCGCGATCGTCGCGGTCTACGACACCGGCGAAGCCGAGACGCCCGCCGGCCCGTTGCCCTACATCGTCATGGAATACGTCGAGGGCGTCACTCTGCGCGACATCGTGCACACCGAAGGTCCGATGCCGCCCAAACGCGCCATCGAAGTCATCGCCGACGCCTGCCAGGCGCTGAACTTCAGCCACCAGGCCGGCATCATCCACCGCGACGTCAAGCCGGCGAACATCATGATCAGTTCGGCCAACAACGCGGTGAAGGTGATGGACTTCGGCATCGCCCGAGCGATCGCCGACGGCGGCGTCAGCGTCACCCAGACGGCGGCGGTGATCGGCACCGCGCAGTATCTGTCACCCGAACAGGCCCGCGGCGATCCCGTCGATGCCCGGTCCGACGTCTACTCACTGGGTTGCGTCCTGTACGAGATGCTCACCGGCGAGCCGCCCTTTACCGGGGACTCGCCGGTGGCGGTCGCGTACCAGCATGTGCGTGAAGACCCCATCGCGCCCTCGGAGCGGCACGAGGGTATCTCTGCCGACCTCGACGCCGTGGTGCTCAAGGCTTTGGCCAAGAACCCCGAGAACCGGTATCAGACCGCCGCGGAAATGCGCGCCGACCTGGTCCGGGTGCATAACGGTGAGGTTCCCGAAGCGCCCAAGGTGCTCACCGGTGCCGAGCGCAGGTCGATGATGGCGTCGGGCCACGGCGGTCCCCGCACCGATCCGTTGCCCCGCCAGAATTTCGACGATTCCGACCGTGACCGCGGCGTCAGTTCGGTGGGCCGATGGGTTGCCGTGGTCGCGGTGCTGGCGGTGCTGACCATCGTCGTCACCATCGCGATCAATACGTTCGGCGGTAACACCCGCCAGCTTCAGGTGCCCGACATGCGGGGACAGGCGTCGGCCGACGCGATCGCCTCGCTGCAGAACAAGGGCTTCAGGACGCGCACTCAGCAGAAGCCCGATTCCACGATCCCGCCCGACCACGTCATCAGCACGGACCCGGTCGCCAACACCTCGGTGGACGCCGGTGACGAGGTCACCATCAACGTGTCGACCGGCCCAGAGCAACGTGAGGTGCCTGATGTTTCGGCGCTGACCTACTCCGAGGCGGTCAAGAAGCTCACTGCGGCCGGCTTCAACAAGTTCAAGCAATCCGCCTCACCGTCGAGCCCGGAACTGTCCGGCAAGGTGATCGGGACCAACCCGCCGGCCAACCAGACATCAGCGATCACCAATGTGATCACCATCATCGTGGGTTCCGGGCCGGAGACCAAGCAGATCCCCGATGTCGTGGGCCAGACCGTGGACTTGGCCCAAAAGAACCTCACTGTCTACGGTTTCACCAAATTCAGCCAGTCGTCGGTGGATAGTCCGAAACCGGCAGGCGATGTCATCAGCACCAACCCTCCGGCGGGCACGACCGTCCCGGTCGACTCGATCGTCGAGTTGCAGGTGTCCAAGGGCAACCAGTTCTTGATGCCCGACGTGACCGGCATGTTCTGGACGGACGCCGAACCGCGGTTACGCGCGCTGGGCTGGACCGGGGTGATGGACAAGGGAGGCGACGTCGATGCCGGGGGCTCCCAGCACAACAAAATCGTCTCTCAGAGCCCGTCAGCCGGTACCGGTGTCAACCGCGACGGCGTGATCACGCTGAAGTTCGGTCAGTAGCCCCGGAATCAGTCGGGAAATGCGGCCGGACCGCGGTGAGAACCTCGTTCTCCAGCCGACGCACCAGCGTGTCGTCGCGCGCCCACCCGCAGTAGATCAGCCAGTTCGCCAGCATCCGGTGACCGCCTTCGGTGAGGATCGACTCGGGATGGAATTGGACGCCGTGGATGGGCAGCCCGGTGTGCCGCACGGCCATGATCACGCCGCTCTGGGTGTGCGCGATGGCCTCCAGCTCGGCGGGCAGCGACTCGGGCAGAATAGTCAGGGAGTGGTAGCGGGTCGCCGTGAATGGATCCGGAAGTCCTTGCAGCACACCGGCATTAGTGTGATACACGCTGCTGGTCTTGCCGTGCAGCAGCTCGGGTGCGCGGTCCACGGTGGCGCCGAACGCAACACCGATGGCCTGATGTCCCAGGCAAACCCCGAGCAGTGGGGTGTTCACCGCGGCGCAGGCGCGGACCAGGCTCACGGACGCGCCCGCACGCTCCGGCGTCCCCGGGCCGGGGCTGAGGAGAACGCCGTCGAACTCGGTGGCGACAGCGTGCGCATCGGATAGCCGGGCGTCGTCGTTGCGCCACACGGCAGCCTCGACGCCCAACTGGCCCAGGTACTGCACCAGGTTGAACACGAAACTGTCATAGTTGTCGACGACCAGGATCCGCATCGTGACAGGTTACCGTCCGCTTGGACCTCTGGTGTCAGTAGCCGATCGGGCCCATGGGCTGCGCGAAGTGCAGCCGCACCGGTTCCGAATGGCCGACGACCGCGACATCGGGCTTGACGTCCTCGCGGTAACCGAGCCCGAAGCGAACCACGTACTGCTTGTAGAGCGTCACCAGGGGAGCGGCGGCGAGTGCGGCTTGCATGGCCGCAGCATTGCCGATCGCGGTGATCGAATAGGGCGGGCTGTAGGTGCGCCCGTTCAGCAATAGCGTGTTGCCGACGCAACGGACGACCGAGGTCGCGATGATGCGCTGATCCTGCATCTGGATCGCCTCGGCGCCGGCACTCCACATTGCATTGAGCACCCCGTCGATGTCCTGCTGGTGCACGACCAGGTCGTCGGGCGTCGCGTCGCGCGGGAACCGTCCGTTGGCGTCGCGCTGCGCGTCGTTGAGGACCACCACCAGACCCGGGCCATGGACCGGGTTCAGATCGGCCTCTCCGGCCAGCTCGGCCACCCGCCTCAGCATCGCCTGCAGCGCGGTGTTCGACGAACGGCCGTGGAAGGCGTCCGTCTTCTTGGTCAACGTTTCCCGCTCGGAGTCCAGGCGGCCCACCGAGGAGCGCGTCTCACGGACCAGGTCGACCAGGCGGGGAGCATCGCTGCGACGGATCTCGGCGCCGCCGGACACCCCATGTGTCGCCGCCAGCAGCAGCCCCGCCAGCAGACACACCAGCGGGACACCGAAGCGCCACCGCGAGCGACGCCGATCGATCATCGTGTTGTCTCCTGTTTCCCGGGCGGACTTCCTGGTGACGCAGCCAGGTGGGCTAGTCTCAGTAGCCGAGCCTGAAACAGTTCTGCCCTGCATGCAACCGTAATCGTTGCACCCGTCCCGCTCGATGTTGAGGTTTCAGAGGTAATAAATGCCCAAGTCCAAGGTCCGCAAGAAGAATGACTTCACCGTCACCGCGGTAAGCCGCACACCGGTGAAGGTGAAGGTCGGGCCCTCGAGTGTGTGGTTCGTCGCGCTGTTCATCGGCCTGATGCTGATCGGCCTCGTGTGGTTGATGGTGTTCCAGCTGGCGGCCTACGGTCCGCAGGCTCCCGCGGCCCTGCATTGGATGGCCGAACTGGGTCCGTGGAACTACGCGATCGCGTTCGCCTTCATGATCACCGGTTTGTTGCTCACGATGCGCTGGCACTGAGCCGCAACCAGGGATTGACGCAGAAGTAATGGATTCATATTGCGGTGGTTTTGTTAGCGTGCCAGCAACGTTTCAGTAACCCAATCACACGCGTGTGATTCATCCCCACTGTTGATAGCGTCTGTGGATAACTGTATCCGCAGTGGTGAGAGGGTCTAGGTAGCACGTGCAGCAAACTGAATGGGCGCCACATCCGGCCGGAATCGCTGGTTGCGGGGTCGGCGGAGTTCTGATGGCTATCGCCGCTGTGACCCTGGTCACAGACCCGCCCGGGCGTGTCATCGCCGGGATTGCTGCGGTTGGGCTCATCGTGTTTGCGGGCGCATCGTGGCGGGCTCGTCCAAAGCTGGCAATTACCACCGACGGACTGGTGGTGCGGGGTTGGCTCAGGACGCAGTTATTGCGCCGCGATGTCATCGACATCATCCGGATTTCTGAGTTCCGTCGGCACGCCCGCAGAGTGCGCCTATTGGAGATCGAAACCGTCAACGGGGGACTGCTCATCCTGTCCCGCTGGGACCTGGGCACCGACCCGTTGGACGTGCTGGACGCCCTCACCGAGGAGGGCTACGCCGGCTCTCGATAGGGCGAATCAGCTACGTTCTGGCCCCTCGCGGGTGCCGCACTACCTGGAATCAGGAGATGGTGATCGACTCGATGGCGACCGCGTCGGTCGGACGGTCGCTGCCGTCGGTGGCCGTCGAGGCGATGGTGTCTACAACGCCCTGCGAGTCGGGGTCGATGACCTCGCCGAAGATCGTGTGTTTCCGGTTCAGGTGTGGCGTCGGGCCGACGGTGATAAAGAACTGTGAGCCGTTGGTGCCCGGGCCGGCGTTGGCCATCGCGAGCAGGTAGGGGCGGTTGAACTGCAGCTCAGGGTGGAACTCGTCAGCGAACTTGTAGCCCGGGCCGCCCCGACCGGTGCCGGTCGGGTCGCCGCCCTGGATCATGAAGCCCCGGATCACCCGGTGAAAGACCGCGCCATCGTAGAAGGGGCCCGACGGACCACCCGATGCGTTCTGGGTCGAGTACTCCTTGGTTCCCTGCGCCAGTCCGACGAAGTTGGCGACGGTCTTCGGAGCGTGGTTCCCGAACAGGGCGACCTTGATGTCTCCGCGGTTGGTGTGCAGCGTGGCGGTTCCGGTCTGAATGGGGCTGTTAGTCACGGGATCACAGTCTGCCACTACGCCCGACCCGGCCCGCACCGGGTCCGTCCCGAACGCAACAGAGCCGCGTGCACACAATGGGCCCGCACTAGCTCCAGCGGCTCGTACCTGATAGGACTCCGTAGGGACTCGGCAGTACAGGAGAAAGGCAGCAGATGAGCGAGAAGGTAGAAGCCTCGTTGACCCCACGCGCGCGACTAACCCGGGGCTTGACCTACTCGGCGGTGGGACCCGTGGACATCACCCGCGGCGTTGTCGGGCTCGGAGCCCAGTCAGCGCACTCGGCCGCGACCGAGATTCGGCGCCGCTACCGCGAGGGCCAGCTGGCCCGGGAACTCGCGGCAGCCCAGGAAACCATCGGCCAGGAGTTGGCGGCCGCTCAGGAAGTGGTCGCCAACCTGCCGCAG
>JAVROG010000425.1:0-3418 GCA_032162865.1 Mycobacterium sp.
AATGGCCGCGCTCGATCGGGTCTGCCAAAGCCCATCCCTATTGGCGCTCGCTGAAGCAATGAGCCTTATCGAGCGAGCGAGAGAGGGGAAGCTCTATTGCACCGAGGCGTGGCACGACAACCTCACAGCAATTCGATCTGCAGCAAAGGACTCCGACATTGACCTTGGCACTCGTCTTGCCCAGATCAGGGACAGGTTGCGTTACACCGGTCGGCGGCGCCAGCACCGCATCGTGTCGCGAACTGTCTTGGTCAAGGGGCTGGAGTACGACCACGCGATCGTATGCGCCGCTGACGACATCGGGTCGGTTCGAAACTTCTATGTCGCGCTGACACGTCCCCGCAAAACCCTTACCGTCATGAGCAGCACGCCGAGGATTCGCTTGAAGTAGCTATTTTAGGCGGATGCGCTAAGACGACAGCACGGAGTTGTGGGCACGGCAGCATCCACCCGCGGGCTCACCTCGGGCTCGATCCCAAGCATGTCGTTAGCGCCGCTAATGTTCCCAAAAGTGTTCCCAAAGCCAATGAAAATGGCCCCCAGGCTTGCGCCTGAGGGCCATTTCCGCTGGTAGCGGGGACAGGATTCGAACCTGCGACCTCTGGGTTATGAGCCCAGCGAGCTACCGAGCTGCTCCACCCCGCGTTGGTAAACGCAAGGTTACCCAACCCGGAGCGGCATGACCAAATCGTCCGGTCAAGCCCGAATCGGGCGGGACTCGACGCACGCCTTCGACCGGCAGATACGCCCGTAACGGAGGTGAAAATGCGTTGCGTCACGGCGTTTGTGCACCCGCACGTCTCGCTCATGCCCGACGCGCACCTCGGCAAGGGTTCAGCCCATCAAGGATGGTCGATGTCGAACCACTCGTCGACGTCGTGACCTCGCTGCGGCAGCTCATGAATGTGAAGGGCCAGTAGCAATTACGTACTAGCGATTTCCGCCTTGAGCAACCAGGCTGCTTTCTCCAGGTCGTCGATGATCGCGTGCAGGACGTCCGCGGTCGTGGGATCGACGGCGTCGACATCGTCGTGCACGGTACGCATGGTTTCTACGACGGCATAGATCCGGATTGCGATCATGTCGACCGCATCAGTGACCCTGATCAGTCCGATCGGTATGGCGGGGACGGTCGTTGCGGCAACGACGGTGTCTGAGCGCCCGTCGGGAACCGCGTCCAGTGCGCGCATTCGTTCGGCGATCGTGTCACTGGCCTCGCGCGCGATCTCGACGATTTCGTCCAGCTGCAGATGCACGTCCCGGAAGTTCGTCCCGACGATGTTCCAGTGCGCCTGCTTTCCTTGCAGGTGCAACTCGATCAAGTCGACAAGCACCCTCTGCAGATTCTCAAATAAGCTGACTGAAGCGCTAAATGATCGCACCTCGTCGACGTCACGGCGGTGGGTGGACACGGATGTTGTCATGTGTGCTCCTTTATTCGCTCATCTCGGTGTGCGCGGCTGCAGGTCATCCCACCGGCGCGGTTGCGGTCATCTTTCCCACAGAATCTGACATGCGCCGCGGTATCGCGGACCACGCATCGGCCCCTTCTTGCTGGACCGATTCGATCGTGTTGCAGGTGCCATGATTCCCGCACTTTGCGAGACAATGGGCCCGTGGCAGGCGGTCCGCGTTCGCGGGTGATGGTTATCGTCGTTTTCGACGAGGTGACGCTGTTGGATGTCGCAGGAGCCGGTGAGGTGTTCGCCGAGGCCAACCGCTTCGGCGCCGACTACCAGGTCAAGATCGCATCAGTAGATGGACGCGACGTCACAACCTCGATCGGGGCCCGGCTGGGCGTCACGGACACCATTTCGTCAATCGAGCGCGCCGACACCGTCATGGTCGCCGGCAGCGACAACCTGCCCCGGCAACCGATAAATCCCGACCTCGTCGAGGCGATCAGGTCGTTGGCCGGGCGGACCAGGCGCCTAGCGTCGATTTGCACGGGTTCTTTCGTCCTGGCGCAGGCCGGGCTGCTCAACGGCAGGCGCGCCACCACACACTGGCATGACACCCGCTTGTTCGCCCGGGCCTTCCCGGACGTCGCCGTCGAGCCGGACGCGATCTTTGTCCGCGACGGGGATGTCTTCACCTCGGCCGGGGTCTCGTCGGGCATCGACCTGGCGCTGGCATTGGTCGAAATGGACCATGGCACCGACCTGGTTCGCGCTGTGGCGCGATGGTTGGTCGTCTACCTCAAGCGCGCGGGTGGCCAGTCGCAATTCTCAGTGCTGGTTGAGGCAGACCCACGGCCGCAGTCGCCGCTGCGCAAAGTCACCGATGCCATCTCGGCCGACCCCTCGGCGAACCACAGCGTGCACAGTCTTGCCGCGCAAGCCTCCTTGAGTACGCGGCAGCTAACCCGACTGTTTCAGGCCGAACTCGGGACGACGCCGGCCCGCTACGTAGAGATGGTGCGCATCGATGCCGCCCGTGCCGCGCTCGATGCCGGCCGCACGGTCGCCGACACCGCGCGGGTGGCGGGGTTCGGCAGCCCGGAAAGTCTCCGGCGTGTCTTCGTCGACCACCTCGGCGTCTCGCCGAAGGCGTATCGGGAGAGATTCCGCACCGCGTCGCGTGGCTGAGATCGATCAGTGTTACTGACCAACCGCCGCCGCGTTCAGGCCGACCGCTATGTCGGGCTGAGGCGGCCAGAGTGGCTGCGGCACTTCGACGCCGAATGGCGCGTCCCAGCGGTTTCGGGATGAAACCTCCTGCACGGGACGTCGATTGGCTGCGACACCCCATTTACCCCTCGGGTAGCCGAGGGTCAGCATCGCCGACATCTTCCAGCCCTCCTCAACAGGGACGCCCAGTAAATGGTTCACCTCGTCTTCGAAGTTGCGCAGCACCATGGTCATCACGCCGCCAATGCCCTCGGCACGGGCGGCGAGCAACACACTCCCGGGCGCAACCGCTACTCGGGCCAGCTGTTGCTGCGGATGATGTCGACGAAGTTCTCCCGCGCGAAGGTCGGATCGAAGTGCGCCAGTACGTCGTCGTTGACGGTCCCGAAAGTGCTCTGCGGCCGGTGTTTCATACCGTCATTGAAAGCGGCAAGGATGCGGTTCTTGAAGTCCGGACGTGGGTGGGCGGCCGTCACTGCGTCACGCTCCTCCGCCGACAGATCCTCTCGGCCGAAGCCGAGCACATCGGTCTCGACACCTGCTGTTACCAAGGCGATTTCGGGATCAAGGAACTCGGGTATGCCGGGCGTCGTGTGCAGCGCGATGCTCAGCCACACCTTGCGTGCATCTGACTGGCCGTAATCCCGCTCCAGCAAGAAGTCGCGTGCCGCGTTGGCGCCGTCTACCTCGAAGCGTCCGGTTGAGGTGCGGTAGCGCTCCGTGAGCCCGATGTCATGAAACATCGCCCCGACGTAGAGCAGCTCCAGGTCTGGCTCGAGTCCGCGGCG
>JAVROG010000426.1:0-10067 GCA_032162865.1 Mycobacterium sp.
GACGCTGTGCGTGCCGCCTGTGCCGAGGCGGCGGTGTACCAGGTCGACGTCACCGATGAAGCCGCGATGAATGACCTTGCCACGCAGGTGCGTAACGAGCACGGTGTAGTCGACATCCTGGTGAACAACGCTGGTATCGGAATGGCGGGCCGGTTCCTCGAGACGACATCGGAACACTGGGACGCCATCCTGGCGGTCAACGTCCGCAGCGTCATCACGGGCAGCAGGGCCTTCGGTGCTCAGATGGTGGAGCGCGGCGAGGGTGGGACGATCATCAACCTATCGTCGGCCGCGGCTTTTATGCCGTCGAAATCCATGATCGCCTACAGCACCACCAAGGCGGCGGTGCTGGGCTTCAGCGAATCCTTGCGCGCTGACCTCGCCGACGAGGGCATCACCGTTACGGCCGTGTGCCCGGGATTCGTCAATACGAACATCGCTAAAAACACTGTGTATGCCGGTTTTTCGGCCGAGCAGCAGGCACGGTCCCGCCAGAAGGCGGACGCCGCATACCGGCGGCGCAACTTCACCCCGGAAGCCACCGCCAAGGCGATCGTCAAGTCCATCAGGAGTGGCCCGGCCGTTCTGCCGATCGCCGCGGAGTCCAGGCTCGGCTATGCGCTGCGCCGCATCAGCCCATCCGCGATCCGGCTGTTGGCCCGCTTGGACCTTCGCCAGAAGTAGGAAGGTGACTGTGCCGGAAAGCATCTGGACGAGCAGGCCCGCCGACCTTTATGGCCGTCGCGACCATGATCGCTTCTACACGCTGCTGTGGGGTGTGCGCACGATGCTGGGCGGACTCGCCGCGGCCTCGCGGTGGAAACCTTCTCGGGTGCCGACGGTGCGACGCACCCACCGCGCCACGGTCATCGAACGCAAACTCGTGGCAACCGACGTGGTCGCACTGACGTTGGCCGACCCGGATGGGGGATTGCTGCCGTCCTGGACTCCCGGTGGACACATCGATGTCCAATTGCCCTCGGGCCGACGCCGGCAGTACTCGTTGTGTGGTCCGCCCGGGCGGCGCACTGACTACCGTATCGCCGTGCGCCGCATCGCCGATGGCGGCGGAGGCTCGATCGAGATGCATGAGGCTTTCGACGTGGGCGACACACTGGTGTTCGAAGGCCCGCGCAACGCGTTTTATCTCGGCACTTCCGAGCGGGAAGTGTTGTTTGTGATCGGTGGCATCGGCGTGACGCCCGTGCTGCCGATGATCGGAGTCGCTGCGCAACGCGGAATCAATTGGCGGGCAGTCTATGCCGGCCGTAGCCGCCAGTCGATGCCGCTGCTGGACGAGGTGGTGGCGATGTCGCCCGACCGAGTCACCGTGTGGGCGGACGACGAGCGCGGCGGATTTGCGTCCGTCGAGGACCTATTGGTCGGCGCCGGGCCGTCGACGGCGGTGTACGTGTGTGGGCCGGCTGCGATGCTCGAAGCAGTCCGTACTGCCCGCGACGAACACGCAAATGCGCCACTGCATTACGAGCGGTTCAGTCCAGCGCCCATCGTCGACGGCATTCCCTTCGAGCTGGAGCTTGCGCGCTCTCGGCAAGTGCTGAGCATCCCGTCCAATCGCTCAGCGCTCGAGGTTATGCTCGACCACGATCCGACGACCGCCTATTCGTGCCAGCAGGGCTTCTGCGGCACGTGCAGGGTCAAAGTGCTTGCCGGACAGGTCGATCGGCGTGGCCGCACCGCGGAGGGCGCCGACGAAATGTTGGTCTGTGTCTCGCGGTCCCAAGGCGACCGGGTGGTCGTGGATGTCTGAAAGCGTCTAGAAAACGCCTTTTTCGGCGAGGACGTCGGCAAAGCCCGCCAGGTCGGCGGCGAACAGCGCGGGTTGTTCGAAGGCGGCGAAGTGGCCGCCGCGGTCTTGAACGGCGTAATGCACCAGGTTGTAGCGCGCCGCTGCCCAGGCGCGCGGCGTTTGCAAAATCTCACCGGGGTAGACCGCGTAGCCGGTGGGAACGTCGACACGACCCGTCCATTCATTGAGCACACCGGTGCCGGCCCGCGCCGACTCGCAGTACAGGCGTGCCGCGGATGTGGCGGTCCCAGTGAGCCAGTAGAACATCAGGTTGTCGATGAGCCGATCGACGCTGATGGGCATGCCGTCCCTGATGTCACACCAGGCGTGAAACTTCTCGAGTATCCATCCCGCCAGTCCGAGCGGGGAGTCGTCCAAGCCGAATCCCAGCGAATGCGGGCGTGTTGACTGCAGTTCCATATATGCGGTGCCGTCCCTGGTCCGCTCGATGCTGGCCGAGAGGGCGGCGAGTTCGGATTCAGTGATGTCAGCCAGCAGGTCCGGGTCGTTCTGGTCGGGCGGTGCGAACAACATGTTGGTGTGGATCGCGGCGACAGCCTGCGGGTAATGCTCGCCGAGATAGCGCGTGACCAAAGCACCCCAGTCGCCGCCCTGCGCGATGTAGCGTTCGTATCCCAGCTGGGCCATTACGTCGGCGACCGCCGCTGCGACGCTGGCAACGTCAACTCCGCGCTCACGGGTCGGACCGGAGAAGCCGTAGCCGGGCATCGACACCAGTACCACGTGGAATCGCTTGCGCAGCAACGGCAATGCGTCGAGGAACTCGACAATCGAGCCTGGCCAGCCGTGCGTGATGACCAGCGGGATGGCGTGTGGGTGCTCGGACCTGGAGTGCAGGAAGTGCACTCGCTGACCGGCGGCCTCGGTGAGGAACGAACCTGTCGCGTTGACTTCGGATTCGGTGGCCCGCCAGTCATAGCGGTGCAGCCAGTGGTCGATGACGTTCTTCAGGAACGACTGCTCGGTGCCGTAATCCCAGCCCGCTTCGGCGATCTCGGCTGGCCATCGCGCCGCGCTCAGGCGGCGGCGCAAGTCGTCAAGCTGAGCCTCAGGAACGTCGAGAACGTAGGGCTGTATCGGTGTGTCGACGGGTGCGTTGGGTGTGGCGACGGGCGTCTCGGGTGTCGCGAGAAGTGGCGCGCTGGGTGCGGCCAGGAGTGAGGCTCCGGGTGTGGTGGCTACCAGTGGTGTGCTGGGCGCGGCGACATCTGGCGCAGTCGTCGCTGCCGCGACGGCCGGGGTCTCGAGGATCGGAGCCTCAACGCCCGCTTCCCGGACCACGTCGTCGGCGCTGGCAACCTCGGCCGCGGACCGATGCAAGCGGTAGCCCACGTGGGGCACACGCACGCCGGGCAACGGCTTCCACACAAAGCTGCGGTCGTCGGCTTCGAAGCCGTTCTTCTCGTAGAAGTCGCGTGCCTTCTGGTTCTTTTCGGCGCACCACAAAATCATGTCGTTATCCGGATACGTGCGTAGTGCCTTATTGAGCAGCAGACCGCCGACGCCGCTTCGTTGGTTTTGGTCTGCGACATAAAGCGCGTCGATTTGGATGTGATTCGGGTTTGACAGGTCTGGCCCTAGGAGCATCATCCCCAACAGCTGGCGCCCAGACTCGGCCATCCACATGCTCCAGCCACCGCGTTTGAGCGTCGTCGGGTAGTGAATGTCGACCCAGTTCTGCGGTGTGCCGATCATGTCCAACACGTGCGTGGCCACGATTCCTTGCCAGGACTGTCGCCACGCCGGATAGTGCATCTGCGCAACCCGGACGAAGTCCTTTGGTTTGGCTTCGCGGATCCTGATATCGCTGGATCTCACGTAACCACCTCCGTTGGCCGCACCTGCACATCGACCATCTAAGCGTAGAGATGTGCTCATCTAACCCGCGGTTGATGTCCGCCTACGGCGCTCGCTCGTCGTCGCTGTCGTCAAGCAGGCGCTCTGGGTGGTGGTAGTTGTTGGTGCGGGGGCGGCCGCGGTCGAGGCGTGGTGGTGGTTTCCAGGCGGTGCGGTGGTTGAAGAGTTTTGTTGTGGTCCAGCCGTTTCCGGCGAGTTTGCGGTGGGGGGTGCAGGCCAGGGTGAGTTTGTCGATGTCGGTGTGGCCGCCGTTTGCCCACTCGTGGGTGTGGTGGACCTCGCAGCGGTCGGCCGGCACGTCGCAGCCGGGGTGGGTGCAACCGCGTTCTGAGGCACGAACTTTGAGGTAATGCACTAGGGCAAGATGCCCGGTCGGCATGTTCGAATCCTGCCGGGGGCACAGCTATTAATGCAGTTCAGGGCATTTTCGAGGCCCGGCGATATGCTTGTGCTCTCAGCATGCTATTCGGATCGCCGCCTCTCGACCACCGAGAGGACGACCATGACCACCACCGAGCTGCGCATCCATCGACACGAGTTTCCGAAATTGAGCCTTCGGTACGACGCGGCCAACGGCCTCCTGGACAGGTTCGACACCTACGCCGAATTGTCGTGCGGCGACATCAAGGCCGAAGTGGTGCGGTTCTCCTTCTGGGATGTGCGCGACGATGTCCCCGACGAGTCCACGTTTGAAGTCCAGTTAGTGGGGCTGCCCGAGACCGCGCGGGCACGTGCGAGGTGTACGCCAACGACTCGGAAACCCTGGTCGGCCTTATCGGAGGCAGTCACGGCCAACGCGGCTTGGCTGTTGGATGAAGCTCGGCGGCGGTAACAAATGACGGTGCCCGCATGAACGACCGCGCCCTGTGCTGCCGATGCGGGAATCTCCGCACGGTCAGCGCGAACTACCACTTCCGGGTCAATGACCCGAACCACTCGCACGGTGAGAGCGACGATCTGCACCCTGGCCGCTATTGGCGATGTACCGGCACCCTCAAGTGCTCAGTGTGCAAGGCTCCGACTCGGCACGCTCTGCTGCGGGACAGCTGCGCACCTGAATTCCGCGATTTCGCTGAGAAGCGGATGGCCTAAATCGGATTGAGGTCACCTAGTTCGCCCCGTCATCCTGCTTGGGTGACGGGCCGAACACTTCGCACTTAAAAAGAAAACTCGAGTAGTCCGATACTCGTGTCGATCGGCTCATTGTTACAGATAATTTCCAACATGAGCGCGAAACTGACCAAGCAGCTTGGCTGCTGCGCAAGCGTGGCCGCGGCGCTACCCGCGCTGCTGCTCACAGCAACTGCACCCGCGACCCACGCCGACCCATGCGCCCAGTGGGCATTCCCCATCCGCTCCTGGGGTCACCTCCAACAGGACAACGGCTGGACGCTGTTGCTGAACTTCCCCGGCTGGCAACCTGAAGTCAACGTCGGTGGAGGGCCCCCGATCGATTACGGCCCCATCACTAACTTCACGGGCAGCGAAGCGATAGCCGATTCCGGTCGCGGCCTTCTGGGAGCCAAACTCGACGGCAGCATCTCAGGCAACGACGTCCATTACCGGATGTACTGGGCCAATGGTACGAACGGCAACTACAAGGGCACGATCGATCCCAACGGCATCGCGCACGGCACGACCACAGACGGCGCAGGCAATACGGCGCACTGGGACGCCGTTGAGCCCCTTCAGTGTGCGAAAATAGCCACGCCACCCCCACCGCCGCCGCCGAAACGGACAGTGAAGATCGGCTGGCCCACAGCACCAATAGTCGACGGAGATGCGGATGTATACAACGTCGCCGATGACCCGCCCGGTACCGGACAGTATCTCGACACGCTGCCCGAGGGCACCATCGTCACAGTCCACGGCGTCCCCAACTGTCCCCCCCACACAGACACGTGGTGTCATATCTCCGGCCCGAACGTTCCCAACGGCGACGGCTGGGTTTTCGGACACATCGGATAAATCCCGCAATAGCCTTAAGCCGTCCCAGAAGTGGACGTGGGACAGGTTCGGCTACCTTCTGCGCTTCGCCGAACTCCAAGGCCACACCAGCGTGCCAGCGAGTCACGAAGTGGACAATTACCGGCTCGGGCGGTGGGTGGTCAAGCAGCGCACCAGCTACGGCGAAGGCAAACTGGCCCCTGACCGCATCCGTCGGCTTAAGGAGCTACCCGGCTGGACGTGGCGAGCGGGTTCATCAGGATAGGCCAGTGGGTCAGCCAGTGGCACCCATAGCGTCATGGATCGCCGAACCGGACCGAGACACCGGACCCCTGGACACGTCTCTATGCCGCCGTTTTGCCGCCCAGCGGCCTTGCTGGGCGGCAAGGGTAATCATCGCGGGGCCGGTTCCCCGTTCCACAGAACGGGCTCAGCCAGTGAATCCCATAAAACCTTGCGACGATGGAGCCGTAGCCGTCGCTCACCCAGGCTGATGGGGCTGGTCATAGCCATACCGCTTGGCGCGCTCGTCCAGCAGCTTGCGCCGCAACTCAAGTTCTCTATCCGGCTCACTGCGGCGCTCGACGCCGGGTAACACCGTAGGCGGCGCTGTGACGCTTTGGTCCGTTCGCGTGAACAACGAGCGCAACTCGCCGCGCAGGGCGAGTGCCGCCACGTCGGCGGGGTCTTCACCCACCTGACTGGCCAGCGACCGAATCGCGGTGTTGGTGTCGGCATAGGCTGTCTGGGCGGTTGGACTAACCCACCGTCAGGTTGGCGGCTGTGGATAAACAGTCAACTGTGGACAACTAAGCTTCAGGCCATGCGAGTAGGCGTGCTGGGAGCCAAAGGCAAGGTCGGGGCGACGATGGTGCGGGCGGTCGAGAACGCCGACGACTTGACCCTCTCGGCGCAGGTGGACGCCGGCGATGCGCTGACCCTGCTGACCGATGGTGACACCGAGGCCGTTATTGACTTCACCCATCCGGATGTGGTGATGGGCAATCTGGAGTTCTTGATAGACAACGGGATTCACGCTGTCGTCGGCACCACGGGTTTCACCGCCGAGCGCATCGAACAGGTCGAGTCGTGGCTTGCCGCCAAGCCCGACACGTCCGTGCTTATCGCACCGAATTTCGCCATCGGCGCGGTCTTGTCCATGCATTTCGCTCAACAGGCCGCGCGGTTCTTCGATTCGGCCGAGGTCATCGAACTTCATCACCCGCACAAAGCGGACGCACCGTCGGGCACTGCCACGCGGACCGCCAAACTGATCGCCGAGGCACGAAAAGGTCTGTCGCCCAACCCCGATGCCACCAGCACCAGTCTGCCGGGAGCGCGCGGCGCCGATGTCGACGGTATCCCGGTGCACGCGGTGCGACTAGCCGGACTGGTGGCTCACCAGGAGGTGCTGTTCGGCACCGAAGGGGAGACGCTGACCATCCGACACGACAGCCTCGATCGCACGTCATTCGTGCCCGGTGTCTTGCTGGCAGTGCGTCGGGTGCGGGAACGCCCAGGCCTCACCATCGGTCTTGAGCCACTGCTCGACCTGAAATGACCGACGGCACACGGTCGGTACGTTTGCAACTGCTCATCGCCTTCCTGTGTGTGGCGATGCTCGTTTACTTCGTCATGCTCGGCCGTGTCGCCGTGGTGATGATCGGTTCGGGTAGGGCTGCCGCCGTGGGATTGGGGGTGGCGCTCGTGGTGATGCCCTTCCTGGGCCTTTGGGCGATGATCGCGACCTTGCGGGCAGGATTCGCTCACCAGAAGCTGGCTCGGCTGATCGCTGCTGACGGAATGGAACTCGACACCAGCGCGCTACCGCGCCGAGCCTCCGGACGCATCGAGCGCGGTGCGGCCGACGCGATGTTCGATACCGTGCGCAGCGAGCTGGACGACGACCCCGACAACTGGCGGCGCTGGTATCGGTTGGCGCGTGCTTACGACTATGCGGGGGACCGACGCAGGGCACGCGAGGCGATGAAGACGGCGGTCGAGCTGGAGCGCACCAGTGACTAAGCCGCCGGTATAGCCAGCTAACGGCGTGGTTATAGGCTTGGGCGGTGAAGTCCGCCTTCATCACAGGGGCCGCGACGGGAATCGGTGAGGCACTTGTCGTGCGACTGCAGCGTGAAGGTTGGCTGGTGTTCGCTGGTTACCGGAACAACCCACCTGACCAAGCCCGGTGGTTCGGTATGCCCAACGTCAATGCCTTGCCGTGCGACGTGACAGACAGCGATCAGGTTGTCGCCGCGGCGAACTCGGTCAGCGAACGCACCGGCGGCGGACTGGACCTCTTGATCAACAACGCGGGGTACTCGCCACGCGAAGGGGTGATCGAAGCGGCAAACATGGGCGAGTACCGGCGTGCGTTCGAGGTCAATTTCTGGGGACCGGTACAGATGGTGCAGGCGATGACGCCGTTGCTGCGCCAGTCCAAAGGTCGCATCATCAACACGACGTCGGCGCAGGTCTACATCACCATCCCGATGTATTCCGCATACCCGTCGTCGAAGGCGGCACTCAGGACGTTCACTCAGCACCTCCGGATGGAGTTGGCGCCGTTCGGCATTGAGGTCACCGAGCTGGTGCCGGGTGGCGTCGAGACGCCGATGGTCGAGCTGGGGCCTGAGGTCGATGCGCGGCAGTGGGCGTTGATCCCTGAACCGCTGCGGGAGCAGTACCGCCAGCATTTCCTGCCCGGCGCATCGGCAATCGGAGACAACTTCAAGTTCGTGCAGCCCGATGTGTTCGCCGAGGCAGTGTGGAAGAAGATCATCTCGGCAAAGCGACTGAAGCTCTTCTATACGATCGGGCCTCAGGTCGCGGCCCTGCCGTGGTTGCACCGCCTACTGCCGGCGCAGCAGGTACAGAAGATTTGGCGCCGGATGTTCAGCACAAAGAGAGGCGCGTAACCGGTGCCGCGGCTGCTGATCGTCCATCACACGCCGTCCCCGCACTGCCAGGAGCTGTTTGAGGCGGTGGTCGCCGGCGCCACCGATCCCGAGATCGAAGGTGTGGAGGTCGTGCGGCGACCGGCGCTGACGGTTTCGCCGGTCGAGATGCTGGAAGCCGACGGCTACGTGCTCGGTAGCCCGGCGAACCTGGGCTACATCTCGGGGGCTCTCAAGCACGCCTTCGATTGCGCGTACTACCAGCTGCTGGACGCTACTCGTGGCCGACCGTTCGGGCTGTGGCTGCACGGCAACGAAGGCACCGAGGGAGCCCAGCGCGCGGTGGACGCGATCACCGCCGGCCTGGGCTGGGTGAAGGCGGCTGAGCATGTAGTGGTGTCGGGCAAGCCGGGCAAAGCCGATGTCGAAGCGTGCTGGAACCTTGGGGCGACGGTGGCCGCTCAGTTAATGGGATGAGTCGCCGTCGAGCCATCGGCACGGCGAACAAATACGCCATTCCGTATGGACTAGGTGTACGCCGGCTGGAACGCGTCGGCGGGCTGGGACAGGGCCACGGCCGAGGCGGTGCCGATTGGACCGTGGTGATCGAACAGGATGGCGCTACCGGTGGCAACACCAGCCGCCCCAAAGTGACTCTGGGCGGCCAATCCGATGTATTCACCCGTCGGCAGCCGGCTCGCGGTAACCGTGTAGTCGGCGTTAATATACCGCAATCCACTTGTGCCCCAATGGGTTAGCGAACTCGTCACATCACCTACAAACGCAAGCCGGGTGAATGGAGTGAGAGGGTGACCATGCACCATCGGCCGGAATAACCGTGTCCACGCGAACTTCTGGGAATGGGACTGCTCCCACTCGCCCGCGGCGATACCCGGACTGCCGGCCAGCGTGTTTCCGTACCCCCAGATGAGAAATGGCATGTCTGTGGGGAAGCCCTCAGTGCCGGTCGGCAGTGGTGGCATTTGTACCGAGGCCGACCACACTTCCCCGTCGGGATGCTCGCCTTGCCGCATGAACAATGCGCTGGCCCGGGCCACGGTCCTTCCGTTCTGCACTAGCGCACCGTCGACGAGTTTGACGCGGCGGCCGTCGCGCTGCACCGAGGTATGTATCTGCACCGGCTCCAGCGGAACCGGACGCAGCAGGTCGACCGTGAACCTGGCCGGCACAAACTCCGGGGCAATGCCGGACTGCTCTATTCCCCAACCCAACAAACCGCCGATGATCTGACCGCCCATCACCGCGCCCCACGGTCCTCGCGTCATCACGCCCGGTAGATAGGAGTCACCGTCGACAGTGAAGAACGCCTCGGGCATGATGGCGGAATCGTGGATCGTCACCGCTATCACGATAGGACACCCGAGAGCGAGGTGCGGGCATGCCTCCAAACGCCCGTGTGATCGAAATCCCCCGCGGCCGCAACCCATTCCCCCAATCCGGGGTTTCCACAGATGGCCGGGGCGTCCCGCACTACGACGACATCCCGGCCACCCTGCTGGACATGCTTGCCG
>JAVROG010000427.1:0-5183 GCA_032162865.1 Mycobacterium sp.
CGCGACAGCGCTTGGCATGCAGAACGGTCTGACGTCGAATTTCCGCGGCATGGCGGTGCGCACCACCCACTTCACCGGCACCGTCACCGACCTTGGGTTGATGCTCGGCCGCAGTCGGCGGCACGGACTCGAGAAGTGGAAAGCCGCAATCCTCACGGCGACGTTCGTGCTGTTTCTGGTGGGCGGAGTAATCGGGCTGATCGGTGGTGCGAGGTTCGGTGGGTACGCGCTGTTTGTTCCGGCCGGCACCTGTGTGGCATTGGCGGTCGCCAGCGTGCGGCACAGCCGGGACCACATCGACCCGCAGGATGAGCCGACTGACCACGACGAAGAGTCGGATGAACCGACGGCGCAACCGGCACGCACCGGTTGAGTCGCCGAAGGTGGGGCCTGTGGCGGAATTCAACGCTTTTCGCCTGCTTATGGCCCACCCTCGCGCCTGTGGGAGTCGGCCCGCCACCGGCCCGAAAGGTGGCGGACCGAGGCTTGACTAGCAGGGCCTCGGGATGAACAGAGACCAGCACACCACGGGCGGTGGAGGCGGCGGAGCATCGGCCAGAATGCCCGGGGCGACATTGCCTTTGCCGGGCTGGACGATGTAGTAGGTGTGGCAGACGCTCCAGTCCCAATTCGGGGGACTGGTGATAAAGGCGCCACCTGGCTCACCCCGCGGGTCGTCGCCGGGGCACCAGTGCCGTTCCCCGCCGGCGTTCGCAATACCTGCGCCGAGACCCAGACCGGCCAGGCCCAGCCCGGCTGACACCAGCGCTGTCGTCACACACCGCGCGAATCGAATCATCGTTGATTCCTTCCTGTGCAGCCCCTGGCGTTGCCAGTGAATTCAGTTCAGCCTGTGGACTGCGCTACCGATCCCAACTGTCAGGGCCGGCAAGTCAAGATGGGAATGCATTGCAGCGATGGCGGCCGCGGCGGCGGAAAGCCTTCGATGATCCCGGAATCGGTCACCGGGGTGTTCTGGTCGAAGTACCAGGGGTGGCAGACGCTGCGGTCCCAGTCGGGCATGTGCTTCATTTCCGGTGAGCCAGGGCACCATTGGTAAGTGCAGCTGTTCGTCGGGCTTGGCACGGTGCCCCCGTCTTGGCATACCATCGGGGCCGGCTGCGCCGCGGCAGTTGCTTCGGACAGTCCGAGGAAGACGATCGGGGCGCCCCCCGACAGCACCGCCCAGGCCACGATCCGTTTCGAGTGAGAGCATCGTTTGGTCACCTTTCGTGCTTGCTGATGAGCTCAGGGTGCCGCCGCGCGACCTCAGCAGGTCTTGCGGAACACCAGCCAGCGCATCTCGATCGGGCTTCTATCGCGTTCGACAAGGAACAAGTCCCGACCGCGGACCCAGTCGGCGTACCAACTGGTGGGAGGCCATGCCTCAGGCGGCAGGTGCGTTTTTTCGTAGTCGTACACCGAGTCGTCGGCGACGAGCTCCAGAGGCAGGCCGGCAGCCGCTAGTGACATCTCCTGCCGTGAAAACATGCTCGTGTACGACTGCTGTCCGAATTCGCGTGCGGGAGCATCGATTTCGTAACCATGACAAGGCAGGAACGTGTTGAACACCAACCGTGCCTCGGGTGCCAGGCAGCGGGCGGCGAGTTCGAACAGGCCACGTAGTTGCGCAGGCGTGCGGAAATCGGTCACCACCTCCGAGAGCAAGATCAGCTGATAGTCCTGCCGTAAGTCGTCGGAGGTTTCGAAAATGTTGCGAACCATGATGCGCACGTCGAGACCTTCCTGCCGGGCCTCGGTTCGAATTATCTCGGCGAATTTCGGCGTCAACTCCACCACGTCGACGGGGTGTCCGCGCCGTGCCAGCGCCAGGGCGTTGCGTCCGGTTCCCGCGCCGATGTCCAGCACCCGATGCGTGGTGGGATCGGCGGCTTCGTTGGCTAACGCCCACACCCGCGCGTCCGGTTCGGTGCCGAACAGCGGGGGCTCACGGGAGCTGATCCAGTTCTCGTAAGCCTGAGCCACGGTGAGCCATTGCGCACTGACCTTATAGTGCAAGGTCGGGCCGACCGGAGCGTTGTAGGAAATGACGATATTCGAACGGTGGGAGATCATAAAAGCTTCGCTGAGTTTGTTTTTCACTACGGTGCGCAGACGAGCTAGGTTCTCGTCGTCGAACTTCCTGCCCAAATCTGCGAAGATCCGGCTACACATGTCCACGTATTCGTCCAGCATGCTGGGCACAGCCGGCAATGAGATCTCGCCGGCCACAACCGATCGGCTGTAGAGTCGCCGCGTCATGCCGTCTTGCCACGCTTGTAGCTGATCTGCCGAGTTGGGCGGAGAGTCGGTCACACACTTCTTTTACATCACCGAGCGGGGTTTTGCCGGATGCGGGATTTTGCCGGGTATTGAAGCAGAACAGCGCTTGATGATCTGGCCACGCGATAATCCGAACATGGCACGTGGGACGCCGGATGAGCGGCGCCGCGAGCTGACCGGCCTTCCCCGCCTGACCAGATGCCCAGGAACTCACTAAACGGAATATTGAGAGACAGCAGGACGACCGGGCCGGTACTGCCTTCGTCCTGCCCTGGGCAACGACACCGATTGCCAGAGCGAATCGGTAGGAGGAAGCTAGCCGGTGGACCGGTGGCACCTCCACGTGCCGCTAGACAAGAGATGGGTTTGCCGTGTACGCACGCTCTACCACCATTCAGGCGCAACCCTCGTTGATCGAAGCTGGAATTGCGCATTTTCGAGATGTCACCTGGCCAATCCTCCAGCGCATCGACGGTTGTCTTGGCATGTCCCTATTGGTCGACCGTGTGTCCGGCAGATGCATAGCGACTAACTCCTGGCTGACCAAGGAGGCGATGCACGCGAGCGCCGAGCAGATGATGCCGGAGCATAAGCGAGCCGCTGAGATTCTCGGCGGCTCGCCGATTGACAATCTGTGGCAGATCGCGGTCATGCGCCGCGATCAAGGCTCAGGTCCTGGTGCCTGCGTGCGTGCCACCTGGCTCAAAGCGCGGCCAGATCTGTTCGAGAACGCCATCGATTTCTACCGGCGGGAGATGCTGCCGGCTATCGAGGATTTTGACGGCGTCTGCAGCGCCAGCCTGATGGTCGACCCCACAGCCGCGCGGGCGGTGTCATCGGTGACCTATGACAGTTTGAAATCCATGGAAGAAAGCGCGGAGGCGACCGACTCGTTGCAAACGGCAATGCGTCGCGACCTCGGTCTCGACCAGGACGAAGTCAGCGAGTTCGAGCTGGCCCTCGCTCACCTCAGGGTGCCAAGG
Organism: Mycobacterium sp.; assembly: GCA_032162865.1. Lineage (GTDB taxonomy): Bacteria > Actinomycetota > Actinomycetes > Mycobacteriales > Mycobacteriaceae > Mycobacterium. Next base: position 3,267 of record JAVROG010000427.1, read on the forward strand.
CAGGCCTGAGCGGGAGGGTGTCAAGCATCAACCGAAACACTGTCAGGCATCACCCGAAGACCACGTGTCACGCATCAACCGAAGTCATACACATCACAAAGTGCCCCCGGCATGATTCGAACATGCGACACCGGCTTTAGGAGAGCCGTGCTCTATCCCCTGAGCTACGGGGGCGGACGGGCTGAGCTTACCGGTCGTCCGGTCCGCAGATCCGACCCGAGGGATCGCTCATCGCAACTCGGCGATCACGTTGGCGAAGTTCTCGATGTGATTGTCCTGCACGGTGAAGTACGTCGTCCCGTACTTCTCGCGCAGCGCCGACAGTTTGTCAGCCATCTCGCGGGGCGAGCCGCTGAGCACCGTGTGCATGGCCAATAACTGCTCATCGGACAAGTCCGGGGCGTTGCGGCGGGTCAACGACAGGTTGGGGATGGTCTCGCCTGCGCGCGGCACCCCGGTGATAACCAGGTTCAGCTCGAGCTGGTCGAAGCGGTCTCCGGCGGCGCCCCGGACGAACTCAATACGTTCAGCCAGCGGGTCGTCGGTGTCGCGTACCTTGGCGCCGGTCAGACCGATGATGTCGCCATGTCGGGCGGCTAGGGTCATGACCCGGTTGCCACTGCCGGCGATCAGGATCGGCACCGTCGGGTGATGCTCCTTGACGTAGGCGGTGACGTGTTCGAGGTAGTCGACGCGTGCTCCGGCACTGGGATAAGGCAGTTCGGCGGCCTCGAATTCCTCTCGGGCGTAGCCGGCGCCGAGGCCGAGCTCGAGACGGCTTTCGCTGAGCAGGTCCAGTGCTTCGACATCTCGGCTCAACAGGGCCGGCTTGTAGAAACCGGCATTGAGTACATACATGCTCACCCGAATGTTTGTGGTGACCATCGCGACTGCGGTCAACGCCGGAAACGGTGCCACCGCACCCAGGTGGTCGGGCACGCAGAGCACGTCGAAGCCCGCATCTTCGGCACGCTTAGCCGTCTCCTGCAGTACCGCACGGGATTTGATGAATCGCATGCTTAGACCGAAGCGAAAATCCTTGGCCACCAACAACCTCCATTCAACGGATTCAAGGAATCTGCCACGTGCGCGCCGCGGACGCCAATCCCTGGACCAGGCCAGCGGTGGCAGGCGACAAGCCGTCCAACCCGGGAAGCGGACTGCGCGGGCTCAAACCTCTGACTCGAACCGACAGTTCGAGCTGGGTGCCACCACTGCGGACCCTGTTGACGGGGTTGTCCGGATGCAAGCCGCGCAACTCGGCCGGGATGGCGTCGAGATCGGTAACCACCTCGTACCCCGGCAGCCGCACATGGCGCGCGACGTGGGCGGCCAGCACGCGGTTTCGCCCTCCGGCCAGCAGTTGTGTGCTGCGCCCGATGCGGCCGTAGCCGTGCAGCGACAATGCGACGTCGACGTGGTCGAGGAATTCGGCCAGCCGCGGTGACTCAGCAGGATCGAAGCGGGAGGATGCCAGATGATGCGGATACCGGTCGGGGTGGCGCAGCACATACACCGAGGCGTTTGCGGCCTCGGCGGCGCGCTCGGCGATCACGTCGGTCATCTGTTCCAGGCCGCCGCCGTGAATGGCGAGAAACCCAAAACGTGAGCGCAGCCGGCTGATCTCGATCACCCCGGGTTCGCTCAACAATGCTGAAAGTGACTGTGGCCCAGCCGAAGACGGTGACATGGGCAGCGGCCATCGCGCTGGGTCCCAGCGGTGCAGAAAATCGATCCAGCGTTGCGGCAGCCCATGGGCACTGGCGCCGTCGATGATGCGCGAAAGGTAGCCCGGTCGGGGCGCGCCCGCCGTCACCCGAGGGTCGATGTAGACCCACGCCGGCGCGGGTCCGATATCGGTGTGCACGGTGAGCCGGTCGCGCCGGTAGCGCACCGGCACGCCCTCGGCGCTGTCCA
>JAVROG010000428.1:0-13008 GCA_032162865.1 Mycobacterium sp.
GGGCCCGGCTCAGCGCGCGCGGCTGGGGCCGCGGCCAACGCAATAGTTGCCATAGCCACTGCGATCCCGCGTACTTTGCCTGTCACGTTGTCCTCCCGACCAAACTCATTCCCGAATTCTCGGATTCGTTAAGAGGCTATTCGCAAACCGGGCCGAGCGGGCGGGAAGGCTTCGGCAAAGCTGTCCGATTTGTTCAAGACGTCGCGGAGTGGGATGGATAACGTCGAAGGCATGGACCACCAACTCATTTCCGCCGCCGTGGAGATCGTCGCCAGCGACCTCCAGCGCTCGCTGGACTTCTACCGCCTGATCGGCCTCGCCATCCCCGACACCGACAGCCCGCACGTCGAGATCGAACTGCCTGGTGGCAACCGGTTGCTGTTCGACACGGAGGAGACGATCGCAAGCTTCCATGCCGGGTGGACGCGACCGACATCGCCCGGACGAGTCGTGCTGGCTTTCGGAATAGCAGAGCCGGCCGATGTCGACGCCTTGTTCAGCCGTGTCACCGATGCCGGTCATCCGGGAACCTTGAAGCCCTTCGACGCTCCGTGGGGTCAGCGTTACGCCGCGGTGACCGATCCCGACGGGACCTCGGTCGATCTCTACGCCCCGTTGTCGAGCTGACTGGCGGGCACGCCAGCGAGTTCGTGCACCTGCCGAGACAGGTGCGCCTGGTCCGCGTACCCGCTCGTGATAGCCGTTTCTGCAGCGGACATACCGGAGTTCAGCATCCCCACCGCACGGCGGAATCGCAGAATCCGACGCAGCGTCGCCGGGCCATAGCCGTACACCGCGGCGCACTGTCGTTGCAAATTCCTTGCTGACCAACCGATTTCGTCAGCAACCGAGTGCACTGCGGCCCCGCTGCCAAGTCGTTCGGTGACATGGCGCAGAACGGCCAGTCGCCAGGGTGCGGTTTCTCGGCCACTCTCGGCCCGAAGTAGACGCTCGGTGCACTGCATTAACGAACCGCCACCGACGTTGGGCCGCAACAGCTCCAGGGCGACCCGGTTGTCTCGCAACTCGGCGGCCGGGATTCCCAGCAGTCGGGGCAGCACACCGGGCCGAAACCGAATCCCCGTCGCGACGGCACATTCTTGCTCGCTGACGAACGCGGTGGTGTCCGGCCCGGCGACCAACACACCGTCATCCATTTCGACAAGATCCATGCAGCCGTCGGGCAGGACCCGCGCCTGACGTGGCGCATCGCTGATCCAGACGCACTCGGCCAGCTCGCGCAGGGCTCCGGGAGCGGGCACCTCGCGATAGCTCACTTCATCCACCCTAGCCGCGGCCCGAATTTGGGCTGGTCAGCGTGGCTCAGTGCTCATCGCTCGGAGTCGAGCGCCGCCATTTGGGCGGCACCGTAGCGGTCGCCGGCCACGGCCTCTGCCGGCACTGCCTTCTCGATCCGAATCAACTGTTCGTCGGTCAGCGCCACCTTGACCGCGCCGAGTGCCTCGACCAACCGCTCCCGGGTGCGTGCGCCGATCACCGGGACGATGTCGGTCCCGCGGGAGGCCACCCAGGCGATCGCCGCCTGCGCCACCGACACCCCGAGTTCGTCGGCAACACCACGCAGCGTATCGACCAGCGCCAAGTTGCGGTCCAGGTTTTCCCCCACAAAGCGCGGACTCTCGGAACGGAAATCGCCCTGTCCGCCACTGGTTTTCGTCCAGTGCCCGCCGATCAGGCCGCGAGACAACACACCGTATGCGGTCACCCCGATGCCCAATTCACGGCAGGTATCCAGAATGTCGCGCTCGACGCCGCGCGACACCAGCGAGTACTCGATCTGCAGGTCGCTGATCGGCCGCACCGCCGCGGCGCGCCGGATCGTGTCGGATCCCACCTCCGACAACCCGATGTGCCGGACATATCCGGCGTCGACGAGTTCACCGATGGCGCCGATGGTGTCCTCGATGGGCACCCTGGGATCCAGGCGTGCCGGTCGGTAGATGTCGATGTAATCGGTGCCAAGCCGCTGTAGCGAGTAGGCCGCGGCGGATTTCGTCGCCGCGGGGCTGGCGTCGAAGCCGACCCACGACACGTCGGGGCCGAGCTGGCCTCCGAACTTCACGCTGAGTTGATAATCCTCGCGGGCCACCGACCGGAGGGCCTCGGCTAGCAGCAGTTCGTTGTGCCCCATGCCGTAGAAATCGCCGGTGTCCAACAGGGTTACACCCGCGTCCAGTGCGGCTTGCACCGTGGCGATACTTTCGGGGCGGTCGGATTCGCCGTAGGCCCCCGACATCCCCATGCAGCCGAGGCCGATTTCCGATGTGGTCAAAGTTCCGAGTTTCGTGGTTCGCATGCAGCCAGTCTTCGACGAAACCGGCGGCGCAACCACGACGCGTCAAACCAGGGATTGTCAGTCCCTGTCTGCGGGTGCCGGGCTGGGTGACAATTGTCTGATGGATCGGGATGCGTTGGCCGAGTTCCTCCGCCTGCGCCGAGAAGCAATCGCACCGGCGGATGTGGGACTACCCGCCGGCGCACGCCGTCGCACCGCGGGCCTGCGGCGCGAAGAAGTGGCGCAGCTGACGGGGATGTCGGTCGACTACTACGGCCGGCTCGAGCAGGCTCGCAGCGCGCAGCCGTCGCCGCAGATGCTGCGGGCGCTGGCCCGTGCACTGCGCCTGACGGACGACGAGACGGATCATCTGTACCGACTGGCCGGCCACGCCGTGCCCGACCGGGCCAGGCACTGGGATCACGTTCGGCCCGCGTTGTTGTTCGTCCTCGACCAGATGCGTGACGCCGCGGCCTTTGTCTGCTCGGACACCGGGGTCATGCTCGCGCAGAACGCGCTTGCCAAAGCGCTGATGGGCGATCGTGTCACCGGCGAGACTGGGCTGCGGGCGAGCATTAGCTGGCAATGGTTCACCGACCTCCAATCCCGTGACACAGCTCCGGCCCAAGATCACGCCGAGCACAGTCGAACCATGGTGGCGGACCTGAGGGCGGCGTGGGCCCGCCGCCGCAACGATGCCGATATGCGTGAGCTGGTCGAGAGCCTGCTGCAGCACAGTCCGGAATTCGCCGAGTTGTGGGCCCGGCACGAGGTGGCCGCTCGGCGCATGCAGCGCAAGACGTTTTTGACGAGAGTCGGCCCGATCACGTTGGACTGCGAAGTCCTGGCCACGACGGACGGCCAGCAACTGGTGGTGCTCACCCCTCCCGCGGGGTCGTCGGCGATGGAGAGTCTGCGCCTACTCGCGGTCGTGGGGGACCAGGCCGTAGGGTCAGAGCATTCGTCTTCGGGCGACGGGGGAGCAGCTCCTCGTGACTCCGCACGCCGTTCCGTAACTCGCCATTGAATGCGGCCCCGTTAGTCGGTGAAGTCGATCCGCACCGACACGGGTGTCGTTTCCAGTGCCTTTACCACCGTGGCTCCCAGCCGCCCGAACTTGCGACCTCGCGCGACGACGTCGTCATCCGGCCGCAAAGCCGCGACTCCCTCTCGCCACTGATTACCCTGTCGCACACGAATATTCGGGTTGTCAACGATGTTTCGGCCCCAGCCGGAGCGGGTGCCGTGCTGGCTGATGAGCCAAGCCCCTTTGTCGTCGAATTGCGCGGACACGGGAACGCGGCGCACCTGGCCGGTCTTGCGCCCGATGGTCTCCAGTTCGGTGGCCAGCGCGGTGCGTAGTCCCAGCTTGCTCAACCCTTTCACTGCCGGATTGAGCAGATAGTGTCCGATCGCGCGTTCCCTGCGGAACTTTCGCAGCGTCTTCTCGTCGTTGGTGTTCGTCATGGCAATCTCCCCATTTTATGTGCATCGAGTACGCGTCAGCGGTCAGCCAGTGCCGGTTTCGGTCGCGGTTTGTTAAGTCCGCTTTGCTTGCGGATTCCGTTGTCTAGCAGGGCGGCTGGCGCGAAGCGCTTCAGCAGGGTCAGTTGTCGCGACTGGCGGCCCGCGGGGTAGCGCAGTTTGACTCGCTTGTCGGTGGCCGCAGCATAGGCGGCGTCAGCGACAACGTCGGGTGTCTCGGCGCTGCGGATATTCTCGGCAACCATCACGCGGGCGGTCGTGCGATTGTCGGCGTAGGCTTCCTGCGGAGTGTCGGCGTCCCACATGTTCGCCTCGAAATCGGTTCGGGTGTAACCAGGTTCGACCAGCAAGGCGCGCACGCCGTACTCGCGAAGTTCGTGGTCCAACGATTCCGTGTAACCCTCCACGGCATGCTTCGACGCCGAGTACAGAGCGGCGTACGGTGCGGGGAGGTACCCGAGCACGGAGCTGATGTTGATGATGCGCCCGCTGCCACGACGGCGCATATGCGGCAGCACCTCGTTAGTGACCCGGATGACACCGAAGAAGTTGGTGTCGAACAACGACTGGGCTTGCGCGATCGAGCTCTCCTCAGCCGCACCGAGGATTCCCAGACCGGCGTTGTTGACCAGGACGTCGATGCGTCCGGCTCGGTCGATGACCCCAGATACCGCTGCATGGACTGCGGTGGCGTCGGTCACGTCCAGCGGCAAGGTCTCCACGCGGGGGATCGGAGCCAGGTTTTGCGGGGCGCGCGAGGTGCCGAACACGCGGAATCCGCGGTCCGCCAATTTGACTGCGATTGCTGCGCCGATACCGGAGGACACTCCGGTGATCAGTGCGACGGGCGTTGTGGATGTCATCGTCGAGACCTCTTTCTCAGTTATACCGATCGGTCTACACGACGTTAGTAGACCAATCGGTATACTGCAACCGAGTGGTCTGATGGACTACCGGACCCGAGAGGACGAGGCGATGACCGCGCGCGAGCGCCTGATCGACAGCGCCATCGAATTGCTGCGGCGTAACGGGGTGGCCGGCACTGGCCTGGCTGAACTGCTCCAACACAGCGGCGCCGCGCGCCGGTCGGTCTATGTGAATTTCCCGGGCGGAAAGTCGGAACTGATGACCGAGGCCACCCGTACGGCGGGCCGACTCATGGATTCGACGCTGGCGGGCGCTGCGCCGGACGGTGACGGGCGAGAGTCGTTGGCGGAGTTCGTCGAATCGTGGAAGGAGACGCTGCGCACCAGCGACTACACCGCCGGATGCCCGGTCGTCGCTGCCGCGCTCGGACGCACGGAGTCGCCCTCGGCCGCGGATGCCGCCGGTGAGGTGTTCACCGCGTGGCAGAACATGCTTGCCGGAAGACTGAGGGCCGAGGGAGTCGGGATCGACGAGGCCGAATCGCTGGCCACCACCATCGTGGCCGCCGTCGAGGGCGCAGTTGTCCTATGCCTGGCTGCGCAATCCACCGACCCCTTGGACCGGACCGTGCAGATGCTCGATCAGCTCATCGCGCACCACACCGGGTGACGATGACGACAGGGTTCGGTGAATTCGGTACGAAACCGATTACACCTCAACCTAATTCATGACCTGGAATTGAGTAGCTCGTTAATCTTGTTGAGCCGCTTGGTGACCAATGCCCCGATATCGACCGACCGGTCCGGCGAGCAGGTGACGATCTCTGAAATCACGTTGGCCTTGGCAATGACGGCAAACTCGCATACCCACTTCTGCCCGGCCAGATTCGTCATCCATCGCGCAACCTCTGGCGGGCTCTCAGCTAACGGCGCCGGATTCACCGTCATTCTGCGCCCGTTGTCGCCCCAGGCGGTGACGGGGTGCTGGCAGCGCGAAACTGTTTTTCGAAGGGAGTCGAGAAAACCTGCGGCGTCGAAGTTGCTCGGATAAGTCGCTGACACCTCCAGCAGCTGGTGCTGTTCTAGTTGGCCGTCCTGCTGGGTGCGGGCCTCACGTCCGGTGTAGTTCGTCGGAAATATGGGATAGCGACCGAAGGCCACGGTGCCGTGGCAGTCGGCCGGGTCGGCGCCCACGAACAGCGCCGACTGCATATCGACTTCGGTCAGCGGGCTCTTGGGCACCACCGTCAGCGTCCCGGACGGCGTCAGCAGGTCCTCGAGTTGCGACGGGTAGATGGGTCCGCCGGGTGCCTGACCTCCCGTCGCTGCTCTGGGTGCGCCGCCGACGACATCAGTACACCCGGGCAGCGCTACGCAGCACACGAGTACGAGCCAGCAAAACGCACGCGCAAGCACGTGTCGCTGGTGGGGGCGCCCCAACGGAGGACCGGGACAGTCACCGTCAGGCAAGGTCGGACCTCCTTCGCCGGGTCGAAACGGTTAATGCTTGATTCCAGCATCCACTACAAGACCTGGAAATTTCGCGCCAACGCCGTTCACCTGCAGGTATATCGGCCAACTTGAAGTATTTGAGGCCATCCGAAGATAGACGTTGACAGTGTCACTGTAACAGTGTCACTGTGTAGGCATGGCCGACGAGGCGTCATGGACGCTGGACGAGCTGGTGGGGCGGATCGCCGCCGCGTTGGCCACTCCCGCGTATCCGGGAGCGCCCAACGGGCGAGTCCGCGACCTGCCTGATCGTCGCGCTGTGCGGTGGTACGCGACCGCCGGAATCGTCGACAGGCCAGCGATGCAGGGTCGCACTGCCGTCTACCGCACCCGTCACCTGCTGCAGATCGTGAGCGTCAAACGCCTTCAGGCCCAAGGTCTTACGCTCGCCGAGATCCAGGCCGAACTGGCAGGGGCAACCGACGAAACGCTGCGCCGGATCGCCGACATTCCCGACGAACTCCAATCCGCACCGTCGCCGCGAACGCCGGCGGCCCCTCCCGCCCGTCGCGACCGGTTCTGGGCTGACCCGCCCGCTGCCGACGAACCGGCGACTAACGGCAACGGCACCGGCACGGTCACCGCGCTGTCGGCCGTAAGCCTGCCCGGCGGAGCGCTTTTGCTGCTGCCAGCGCAACCCGGCGAAGACGACATTCATGCCATCCGTGCCGCCGCGCGGCCGCTGCTGGAAATGCTGGCTGACCGCGGCCTGCTACCTCTCGATGAACGGAGCTCCACATGACCGTCCGCATCACGTCGATGACCGATGCAGAGATCAGTGCGGACGACGAGGCCGGGTTGGGCGCTCTGCAAACCGAGCGGGGCAACCTGCCGCTCGAGCGCATCGGCGTACGTGCCGAGATCGTCGGGCTCACCAGCCAGATCGAGCTGACCCAAGACTTCATTAACACCTTCGACGTACCGCTCGAGGCCACTTACGTGTTCCCGCTGCCGGATCGCGCCGCGGTTACCGGCACGGAGATGGCCGCCGACGGCCGCGTCGTGAAAGCCGAGTTGGAGGAGCGTGAGTCTGGCAGGCGCACCTACGACAAGGCCATCGCGGCAGGCGTGCGGGCATCCATCGCCGAGGAAGAGCGGCCGGACGTTTTCACCATGCGAGTCGGCAACATCCTGCCGGGGGAGCGGGTCAGCGTCTCGCTCACCCTCGCTACACCGCTGTCCTACGAAGACGGCGAGGCGACGTTCCGGTTCCCACTTGTCGTTGCGCCGCGGTACATCCCGGGCGAACCCCTGGCGGATGTCGCGGTGGGCGACGGCTACGCCCACGACACCAGCGCGGTCCCCGACGCATCGCGTATCACCCCGCCGGTGCTGTTGCCCGGCTTCCCTTACCCGGTTGCGCTGACCATCGACATCGGCATCGACCCCGCAGGTCTGACCCTGTCGGAGGTGAGATCGAGCCTGCCAACGGAAACCTCAGACGACGGCCGCATCCGGGTACTGCCTGGTGAAAAGGTCAACCGGGATCTCGTCCTGCGGTTGCGCTACGGCGTCGTGGACCTGACAAATTCGCTCGTCCTGTCACCCGATGGCGATGGCGATGGCGATGAGGGCACCTATCACCTCACCGTGCTGCCGGCGGTGTCGAGTACGCCGGCGCGCCCTCGGGACGTGGTGCTGCTGCTGGACAGCTCCGGCAGCATGAACGGGTGGAAGATGGTGGCCGCTCGCCGCGGCGCAGCACGCATCGTCGACACGCTCACCAGCGCTGACCGGTTCGCCGTGCTGACCTTCGCGGACGGGATTGACCACCCCGCCGGTTTGCCCGATGAATTGGTCGAGGCCAACGACCGCAACCGATACCGCGCGATCGAACATCTCGCTCGTGTCGACGCAGTCGGCGGCACCGAGCTGTTCGCCCCGTTGCGGAAGGCACTCGCGTTGCTGCGCGCCGTTCAGGACACCGACGTCCGCGATGCCGTCGTCATCCTGGTCACCGACGGCCAGGTGGGTAACGAAGACCAGTTGCTGCGGGGACTGTCGGCTGACTTGCGCTCGGTACGTCTGTACGCGGTCGGCATCGACCAAGCGGTCAACGCCGGATTCCTGGGCCGCCTGGCCAGTGCCGGCGGGGGGCGTTGCGAGCTGGTCGAAAGCGAGGACCGGCTCGACGAGGCAATGGAGGCCATTCACCGTCGCATCGGGGCACCGCTCGCGCATTCGTTGACGCTGCACACCGACGGGCTGGTCACCGTCGACGACAGCACGAGTCCGGCTCGGTTGCCCGCCTTGTTCCCGGGCGTGCCGCTGGTGGTGACCGGACGGTATCGGGGCAGCGCGACGGGCTCGCTGCTGCTGCGCGGTACGGACCGCGAAGGCGCAGACTGGTCGGTTGTCGTTGCCGGACAACGCCGTTGCGCCCCCGCGGTGACTGCGCAGTGGGCGCGGGCTCACCTGCGCGACCTCGAGGACCGCTACGCCTCGGCGTGGGGCCGCAAGGGCAACGGGTCGCCGCAGGAGTTGGCGAAGCGGATCGTCGACACGTCGCTGCGGTTCGGCGTATTGAGCCGATTTACGGCCTACGTCACTGGCGATAGTCGGATCGTTGCCGACGGCAAGATGCGGCACCGCGTGATGCAACCCGTCGAGGCGCCGGCCGGCTGGGATCAGGACGTCAAGCAGATACGTGCGGCCGAGCCGCCGGCGTCAGCGCCGGATGACGCGAAGGGCAATGCGAAGCAGCCTCGAACGGTCAAGGTGCGCAGTGCCATTGCGATAGCGGTGGCCGGTGCGGTGCTACTGGGCGGTGGTGGGGCGGCCTGGTCGATGAGCCGGGGCACTGAGTCTAACTCGACGCGGGACGGCGTCGCGGCCGGCAAGTTGACCGAGACACCCGACCAATACCGTCCCGAGCCAAGTGGCCGGATCCCGGCGACGATGGGCGGCGGCATTACCGATGCGACCACTGTCGCCCCAGCACCGCTGGCGCCACCGCAGGCCCCTGCGGACACGACGCTGAAACGCGACATCGTCACCAACGGATCGCTGCAACTGGTCGTCGCCGAGCCCAGCGCGATGGCGGACAGGCTCGTCACCGCAGTCACCGACGCTGGTGGACGGGTGGACTCGCGATCAGAGCGGTCGGGATCGTCCTCGCCGGTCGTTGGTCTCGTGGTGCGCATTCCCGCCGACAAGCTCGAGTCCGTCCTTGCCGACGCAAAGAAACTCGGGACCGTTGAGTCGATGTCCATTAGCCACACCGATGTCACCACGCAGCGCGTCGACCTCGACGCCCGTATCGACGCGCTACAGACCTCGGTCAAGCGCCTGCTGGAATTGATGAGCAAGGCGGGCAGCGTTGCCGATCTGCTGGCCGCGGAGTCATCGCTGACGCAACGGCAGGCCGAACTGGACTCGTTGCGGGCGCAGCGCGCCACATTGGGCGACGAGATCTCTTACGCGACAATCAATGTCAGCCTGTCGGCCGAACCGACGGTCACTCATGCCGGCTTTTTTGCAGCGCTCGAACGCGGGTGGCACTCGCTGCTTGCCGTCGCCCAAGGCGGCTTGCTGACGGTCGGCTTCCTGCTCCCGTGGCTTGCCCTGCTGGCCGTGCCGGTGTTTGGCCTCGTGCTGGTAATGCGGCGGATGTCGTCCTCGAAGTCGTCCAGTGTTCAACCGAGTTCGGAAGACTGACGAAAGGTGCCCTCAAATGCGCTATCGCCGGTGATAGCGCATTTGAGGAAGCATCGTCGGGCCTACAGCGGGATCCAGACCCCGAACAGCCAGAATCCCCACTGGCTGAAGCCGGGATTCCAAATCGGTGTCTCTTGGTAGCCGTAGTAGTTGATCGGTCCACCACCCCAGCGCCCGCCGGCGGGCGGGAGTGGTCCACCCCAAGCCGGCCGAGGCGGCGCACCGTAGCCCCAGGGTCCGGCTCCGTCTCCCCATGGTGCCCCCTGGAAGTAGCCGCGCTGCGGATCGCCGTGCCACGGCCCGCCGGGTCCGCCGGGTCCGCGGTCGCCAGGTGGTGGACCGCCGTGACCGTCATGGCCGCCGGCGCCAAAGGGCGCTCCGCCCGGTCCGCCGCCCGGTCCACCCGGTCCGCCGCCAGGAGAACCATGGCTGCCGCCGCCCGGACCACCCCCGCCCGGACCACCCCCGGGGGGAGCGCCATGTCCGCCGCCACCGCCCGGACCGCCCCCGGGACCGCCATGTCCGCCTGGATCGGCGCTGGCCAAACCGGTTCCCGCGCCCATCGCCGCCGCGCCTATCGCGCCGGCGACTGCTACTCCCGCTACCAGCTTTTTCAGATTCATGGTCATCCACCCCTCTGCATAGGTCTCCGCGAGCACTAAGCCCGCGAACGCCAGGCTAGATAGCTTGTCTATGAATCAGTTATGTTTCTGAAGAGGTTCGCCCTCTGATGGTCGCGAACCTCTGTCAAAAACCCCTGCTGTGCAGGGAAATTGGATTCGCTTTGTTTCAATTGTTTCAATTGTGCTGCGGCGGGATAGAATGGGTACATGTCGCCCGTCAGCACGCTCGTCAGCCAAGTCGAGGAACGCGTCCGTCGCGATCCCGATTTCGCCAAGCTCCTCGATGTGCTGCTTGACGTGCCGACGGTGCCCATGGAAGAGCTGGAGCGCGTCGCCGCCCGCAACCTGAACAACGAGCGCCGCGACGGCCTGATGGGCGGCTTTCTGGCCGGGGCCATCCCCACCCGCGAGGTTCAGTCGCGCTTGGGATACGAGACACCCCAGGCCGTCCACGAACTCCGTCGGCGCGGCAAGGTGCTCGGTGTCACCGTCGGCAACAACACCTGGTTTCCGGCGTGGCAGTTCGAGGATGGTCGGCTGCGTTCGGACCTCCCGGAAATCCTCAAGCTGCTGGCTCAATTCACTACCGACCCAGTCGTTGCCGATCGCATCATGCGCATCAAGCGTGACGACTTGGGAGGCATCTCGATGTCGGAGGCGCTGCGCCGCAAGAAGACCGCCGACACGGCGTGGCAGCTGCTCGCCTCCGTCGGTGCCTAGTCTGGCCGCTGGATATCGGGGTCCGCTTCCCGGGAAGCGCCCGGTCGGGCTTGCCAGTCGAACCGTTTCGGCCGGCACCGAAATGTGGCGGGTCGAAGCCGCTGCGCCCGCCGACTGGACTTGGGTCGGATTTCCGCAGCCGCGCTTTCGGTTCGATCCGGAATCCGGCGGATTCCGCACTCGCTACGCCGCGACCGCCTACGAGGGCGCTTTCCGCGAACGGTACCGGGACACCGGCCGGAGCATTCCCGCTGACCACGCGACTCAATATCTGATCCGCCTGGTAGCGACACGGCCGTTGCGGATATTTGATCTCAGGACGCAGCGAAATCTCGACGTCCTCGACGTCGACGATCAGATCAGCACCGGCCAAAAAAGCGGCGTCTGGCAGACCTGCCATCGGCTGGCCGACGCCGCTCGACGGTGGTGGCCCGATCTCGACGCAATCGTGTACCGCTCGCGCACTACGCCCGAAACCTCAACCAACTATGCGATCTTCGCTCACGACGCGTTCACGAGGGAGTCATGGTTGCTCGCGGATCGGACGGATATCCTTATCGACTTGGTGCTTCGGCATGACTTCACCGTCAACTGGGAGATCTAAGGGATATGTACGAGACGACGCCTAGGCGCCAACAGGTGCATACGGCGTTGCGGGCCTTGGTGCGCGCCTCGGCGCCGCGTCCCACTGCGGCCAAGCGTGCCGCCAAGGACTTCGAACAACCCCTGTTGCCGGCCGTCCGCGCCGAGGTCCGCTGGGCGTTCCATCCGCCGCGCACCTGGTTGTCGGGCGTCGTGGCCAACCTGGTTTTCGCCGCAGTCTGGTTGTTGGTGCAACCGCTGACCGCCGCCCACGGTCACCCACCCAGCCGCCACTTTCACCACAATCAGCTCGACTGGGTGGTCCTGGTCAGCACCTACTTCTCCTCATTCGTCCTCGCCGATGTCACCACCACGAATCTGCTTGGCGGCGATCACTACCGAGTCGCCCAGGGTTTGTCCGACGGCGTGCCGCTGTGGCGAATGTTGCTCATCAAGAACCTGGCGTTGCTGGTGATCGTCGGGCTGCCCACGCTGGCGGTGGCGGTGGTATTGACTGTTTCGAAGCAAGGTCTGTCGCCGCTGACCATGACGATCCCCAACGTCGCGGTGCCCATCGTGTCCTGGCTCGGGGTGGGCAACATCATCTCCGTGCTGCATCCGGTGCCTGCTGAGCCCCTGATCAGGCGCTGGCGCCAACGGCACAATCTGCGCCGCACTGCCGGTTGGTTGCTGACCATCACGTTGCCCTATGCGTTGTACTACGTGGCCGACCCGATGGGCGGGTTCGAGCATCGGATCTTTTGGACGCAGATACCCGCGGCGATCGGACCCGCGTTCGGGCGAGACACGAAGAGTTTCCTGCATCTCGGCATGGCGCTACTGGTTTGGCTAGGGGGGACGGTCGCGGCCGTACTTTGGGTGCGTAAGCGGGGGCTGCGGTTCAGATAGGCACACAGGGAAGGACTGCCGAATGACATGGATTCCTTCACGCGTCGGCCCTGTCGGGAGGACAATCAACCTCACCCGGCTGAACCCCGGCGGAGTCCAATAGCAGGAGGTGGGCAATGAGCCGCTTTCTCCGGCGTTGCGCAGTTGGCGCGTTCGCTCTGGCGTCGACGGTTGTGCCGACACTGATCACACCGGCGGTCAGCCGCGCCGACGACTGCGCCCCGGGCTGGGCGTGGAGCGTCGAATTGAATCAGTGCGTCTGGGTTCTTCCGGCCGCGAACGGACCCGGGGGTCCAGGAGGGCCCGGGGGACCGGGCGGACCTGGTGGCCCCGGAGGACCGGGGGGACCCGGCGGTCC
>JAVROG010000429.1:0-4414 GCA_032162865.1 Mycobacterium sp.
AATGGCCGTGGATGTCGGCGTCGACCACCCCGACGGACAAACCGCGGGTGGCCATCGCCGCGGCCAGGTTGACCGTGACGGTGGACTTGCCGACGCCGCCCTTGCCCGAGGCGACCGCGTACACCCGGGTCAGCGAGCTGGGCTGGGCGAACGGGATGACGGGTTCGGCGGCATCGCCGCGCAACTGCTTGCGCAGCTCGGTGCGCTGTTCGTCGTTCATCACGTCAAGGCTGACCCGCACCGAGCCGGTGCCGGGCACGTCGGCGACCACCTGGGTCACCCGCTCGCTGATCTCGGATTTCTTCGGGCAGCTGGCCGTGGTCAGGTAGATCTCGACGTGCACGGCGCCGGCAGGGCCGACGTCGACGCTCTTCACCATCCCGAGTTCGGTTATCGGGCGCCGTAGTTCGGGGTCGATAACCTTCGCCAACGACGAGCGGATGGCGGCGGTCAGAGCGGCAGTGTCATCTTGAGTTGCGGACATCACCGCCGAGTCTAGGCGGCGTGGGCTGCGATCAGCTCCGGGCTGGTCGAACGGTCAGCTGACCGGGGCGAGCACCGGCTCGCCGGGCGCCGGCGGGCTGGGCTGTTGCGGTCCTGCGGGCTTGGGTGACGGGGAGGCGTTGGGTGCCCTCGGGGCCGGAGCTGCCGGCGCCGCTGGTGCAGCGGGAGGAGCCGCCGGCGGAGGGGCAAACGGATCCGAGACCGGCGGCGCGACCGCGGGAGCCGCTGGGGCCAGGACGATTCCGCCGTTGGGGATGGGGGCTGTCCCGGGCGCAAGCGAATCCGGGCTCTGCGAGTTCAGACAGATCAGGGTGCAGCCCGGCGTGGCGGCCGGCGCGCCCGGCTGCAACTGGGCCGGCGGCAGCCATGGCCACATCGGTGTCTGCAACTGCGGTGACTGCGAGATGATCGCCGGCTGACCGAAATCGATCAGCGGAACGTGCTGCAGCGTCGGGTCGTAGCTGCCCAGGCCGTTGGCGTTCAGCGGCAGGTTGGGGCCGAGACCCTCCGGGTGCTCGAGGTGGGCATCACCGATCGGGGGTGGTGGCCCGGTGATCGGCGGCAGGTCGACCGGAACCACGCCGGTGGCGTACGCCGCCGCCCAGCCCAACACGTTCTGTGCGTAGGACATCGAGTTGTTGTAGCGCAGGATTGCGGCCATCACCTGCGAGGGATCCCGCAGATTGAGGCCACCGCTGCACAGGTACCGGGCGGCGGCCAGGGTCGCGTCGAACAGGTTCTGCGGGTCGGGGATGCCGTCGCCATCGCCGTCGGCCGCGTAGCGCGCCCAGGTGCCGGGCAGGAACTGCATCGGACCCATCGCGCGGGCGTACGTCACGCGATTTTCCTGGTTGTTCTGGATGATGACCTCGTTGCCGGGCAGCGTGCCGTCCAGCGCCGGACCGTAGATCGGATTGGTCGCGGTGCCGCGGGCATCGGTGGCGCCACCGTTGGCGTGCATCGACTCGATGCGCCCGATGCCGGCGAGCAGGTTCCAGCTGACGCCACAGGCCGGTGCGGCAACGCCCATCTTCTGTTCGGCGTTGCGGTAGGCGGACAGCGCCATGATCGGAATCCCAAGTGTGCCTGGCGCACTCACGATGGTTGGCGGTGGCGGCGCGGAGCTAGTGGCCGAAGCAACGTGGAAGCTGGTCGGTACTCGCTGGATCGAGATGACCGTCGGGCCGGACAGATCCACGCGCGGGGCCGGTCCCACTGCGGCCACCGGTGTGATGGCAGTCCGCACCGGCGGGTTTTTTCCGTGGAATGTGGGGGCCGTAGCGCCGACCGTGCTGGCGAGGATCAAGGGCGAAATGATGGCAACGCCAAATGCCGGCCGTGCCACCCGAAGTGCCTGCTGCCGCACTATTGTGACGGCCGGCTTAGCACCCCAGCGTCCCGCTATGCGCACCTCGACCGTCCTCAAATTATGTGAGCCGCCGCGAAACCTACTTGTTACCTTCGTGAACTAGATCACCATACATAACTCTCGTCACGGGAGTTGCGCAATGGCGGACTGAGTTCTCAGCTCGATTTCTTAGCACGCCGCTCGGCGCCGTCGCCCGTCCGAGTCGCGTTTTCCGGTACCGACGAGTGCAGATCCGCGAGCATCGTGCGCAGACTTTCCAGCTCGTGGCGCAGGTAGTCGCGAGTCGCGACCTCGCCGATGGACAGTCGCAGCGCAGCCAGTTCGCGGGCCAGGTATTCGGTGTCGGCCTTCGTCTGTGAGGCGCGACGGCGATCTTCCTCCACGGTGACCCGGTCGCGGTTTTCCTGGCGATTCTGGGCGAGCAGGATCAGCGGGGCAGCGTAGGCGGCCTGCGTGGAGAAAGCCAGGTTCAGCAGGATGAATGGGTAGGGGTCCCAGCGCCAGTGCGCCACCGCCATGTTCAGCGCAATCCAGATGATCACGAAGATCGTCTGCAGCAGCAGATAGCGGCCGGTGCCGAAGAACCGGGCGATCGACTCGGTGAAATTCCCGACGGTCTCGGGGTCCAATCGCGGGGTGAACCGGCGCGACGTTCGCGGGGTGTACAGGCGCCGCGGCGCTGGCGAATTGCTCACAGGGCTCCTCCGGATCGAGGCGGCCGGCCGGCCGGATCGAGCTGCGGTACATCCACTCGCCAGTCATGCGGCAACAGATGATCCAGCAGGTCGTCTACGGTCACCGCACCAAGCAGGTGGCTCTGGTCGTCGACCACCGGCCCGCAGACCAGATTGTAGGCAGCGAAATACCTCGTCACGGCGGCCAGCGGAGTCTCCGGTGTCAGGCTGAGCAGGTCGCTGTCGACGATTCCACCGACCAGTTCGGCCGGCGCTTCGCGCAGCAGTCGCTGCAGGTGCACGCAGCCCAGATAGTGCCCGGTCGGGGTCGCCGTCGGCGGGCGCGCCACGAACACCATCGATGACAGGGCGGCAGTCAGGTCCGGATCGCGAAGCCGGGCCAGCGCTTCGGCGACCGAGGTGTCCGGGGTGAGCACCACCGGATCGGAGGTCATCAAGCCGCCCGCGGTGTCGGGGGAGTGCTTCAGCAGCCGTCGCACCGGGTCGGAGTCGTCGGGATCCATCCGGGTCAGCAACACCTCGGCGTCGGTCGGATTCAGCACGCCGAGCAGGTCGGCGGCGTCGTCGGGATCCATCTCCTCCAGGACGTCGGCGGCGCGGTCGGTGCCCAGTTGTGACAACACCTCAGCCTGATCCAATTCGGGCAACTCCTGCAGGACGTCTGCCAGCCGGTGGTCGTCAAGCGCCTTGAACACCTCATATCGGCGCTTGGTCGGAAGTCCACGGATGGCGTCGGCGACATCGACTGCGCGCCGTCCCTCGAACTGATCGAGCAATTGCGCCACGCCCTGTCCCGGCATAGCCAAGGCTGACGGCGTCAACCCCTGCACGTTCTGCCAGTCCACTATGTGCATCGGCCCGCGTCGTCTGAGCCGTCGATGGGTACGGACAGCCACCCTCGACACCACCCAGTCCCGAGTTCGGGTTTGTTCGATACCCAGGTCCGCGACCACAACGTCGGCATCGGCAAGCTCCGGCAGATTGGGATCGTTAACGGTGACCGGGGTGTCGAGCACCTGGCCCATCGCCAGCACCTCGCCCGGGCGCTGCTCGAAATGTCGTAGCGAGACGTTGCCAGAGCGCAGCGTTACCGCGGTGGGCTCGATCGCGGCAACGCGCAGGATCGGGATGAAGATGCTGCGGCGGGTTGCCAAATCGACGACGAGCCCAAGCACGCGCGGTTGCTGGCGGACGATGCTGATGCTGATCACGACATCGCGGACGCGCCCGAACGATTCGCCGAGAGGACCGAGCACAATCATCCGCGGTAACCGCGCCACGTACACCCTGTTGACCGAACTCATAGGAGAGAGCGTAGGCAGCCCCGAACGGGTCGGCAGGTCGGGCAGGCGGTTAGGCCGTTAGGCCGTCAGGACCCCACCATGCTGATCATCACGACGATGAAATAGAGCAGCAGTGTCGCCACGCTGATCACGATGCCGCCGACCGCCAGGCCGTAGCCCTCTTCGCGGGTCTGTTTGATCTGGTTGAGCCCGATCGAGCCGCACACGACGCCCACGATCGAGCCGATGCAGCAGAAGATGCCGAGGATGCCGGCGATCAGCGAAACGATCGCCATGGTGTTCATGCCGGACTGCAGTGCGCCGTAGCCGCCGGAATAGTCCCAACCCGGGTGATAGCCAGGCGAGTACCCGCCGGGAAATCCGCCATACGGGCTGGGCATCGGCGGTGGCGGCGGATACATCGGTTGCGGGTAGCCGACCGAACTGTCCGGGTAGGCGGGGTAACGAGGTGCCGGGTAGTCCGGATAGTCCACTACCGGCGGCGACGCAGGCGAAGCCCAGGGAGCGTCGGAAACCGGCTGCGCGGGGGATTGCTGACCGGC
>JAVROG010000430.1:0-3471 GCA_032162865.1 Mycobacterium sp.
TGTGGCCCGGTGCTGCCGTAAGCGGCTGGTACTTCTCGCACCCGCAGTCGCAGTACTTCGTGGTCGGCCGGATGGCCCAGGACCAGGTCGCCGACTACGCGAAGCGCAAGGGCTGGACCCTGCAGGAGGCCGAGCGCTGGCTCGGCCCAAACCTCGGGTACAACCCGGAGGACTGAGCCCCGGCGTTCAACGTCTAGCCGCGTCCGGCTTAAACCGCCGTGACTTTGTCGACCGGCACGTGACACAATCGCTCGCCGTGAAGACCTTCGAGGACCTGTTCGCCGAACTCGGTGAACGCGCCCGCACGCGCCCGGCCGGCAGCGGCACCGTGGCGGCGCTGGATGCCGGTGTGCATGCGTTGGGCAAGAAGATCCTGGAGGAGGCCGGCGAGGTGTGGTTGGCCGCCGAGCATGAACCTGACGAGGCGCTGGCCGAGGAGATCAGTCAATTGCTGTATTGGACGCAGGTGCTGATGATCTCCCGCGGCCTGTCCCTGGACGACA
This sequence comes from Mycobacterium sp., assembly GCA_032162865.1. Taxonomy (GTDB): domain Bacteria; phylum Actinomycetota; class Actinomycetes; order Mycobacteriales; family Mycobacteriaceae; genus Mycobacterium. The sequence goes on from JAVROG010000430.1 coordinate 504, forward strand.
TCTACCGGAAATTGTGAACATGTTGCGAATCGCCGTTCCCAATAAGGGGGCGCTGAGTGAGCCGGCCAGCGAGATCCTGTCGGAGGCCGGGTATCGCCGTCGCACCGATCCCAAAGATCTGACGGTCATCGACCCCGCCAACAACGTCGAGTTCTTCTTCTTACGGCCCAAGGACATCGCCATTTACGTCGGGTCGGGCGAACTCGACTTCGGCATCACCGGACGCGATCTGGCGCTGGATTCCGACGCGCCGGTGCATGAACGCCTGGCGCTGGGTTTCGGGTCCTCGAAGTTCCGGTACGCCGGTCCGGCCGGGCGGGACTGGAACGTGGCCGACCTGGCCGGTAAGCGGATCGCCACCGCATACCCGAATTTGGTTCGGAAAGACTTGGCCGCGAAGGGGATTGATGCGACGGTCATCAGACTTGACGGCGCCGTGGAGATTTCAGTGCAACTCGGGGTGGCTGACGCTATCGCCGACGTGGTGGGTTCGGGCCGCACCCTGAGCCTGCACGATCTGGTGGCATTCGGTGAGCCACTGTGTGATTCGGAGGCCGTGCTCATCGAGCGGGCCGAGCCGGATGGCCAATCCGGTGCGGCGCGTGATCAATTGGTCGCCCGGGTCCAAGGTGTGGTGTTCGGCCAGCAGTACTTGATGCTCGACTACGATTGTCCGCGCTCGGCGTTGGACCAAGCCACCTCGATTACGCCGGGACTGGAGTCGCCGACGATCGCCCCGCTCGCCGATCCGGACTGGGTCGCGGTGCGCGCGTTGGTGCCCCGCCGCGACATCAACGGCATCATGGACGAGATCGCCGCCATCGGGGCCAAAGCGATACTGGCGTCAGACATCAGGTTCTGCAGGTTCTGACCCTGTGCCGCGGCGGTGGCTGTGTTAGCGTCCCGCTGGGACCCGTGACCCCGCGGGCATTCCCGCCATCGTCGCCAGGCTGTACGTCTGTCCCAGGAGGGATCGCTGTGACGCACTTACTTGTCCTTCTATTGGCTCTGTTGATCGGTGTAGTCGCCGGACTGCGATCCCTGACGGCTCCCGCCGCGGTCGCCTGGGCGGTCTTCCTGACCTGGCTCAATATGCACGGAACCTGGGCATCCTGGGTAGGCAACCTCGTGACCGTGGTGATCTTGAGCGTCCTTGCGGTCGCCGAACTGGTCAACGACAAACTCCCCAAGACGCCACCGCGTACCGCGCCGCCGGTGTTCGCCGTCCGGCTGATCATGGGCGGGTTCGCCGGTGCGGTGATCGGCACCGCCTGGGGCTTCAAGTGGGGTGCGCTGGGGGCCGGCGTCATCGGCGCTGTGCTCGGCACCCTGGGCGGCTACCGCGCGCGCCGCGCGCTGGTAGCCAAGAACGGCGGAAATGATCTGCCGATCGCCCTGCTCGAGGATGCGGTCGCAGTGCTGGGTGCCTTCGCCATCGTCGCCGCGGCGGCCGCTCTGTGACGGAGGGCTCCTCGAAGGCACAACCCTTCGACGCCATCATCATCGGCGCCGGTCAGGCCGGGCCGCCGTTGGCGGGCCGGCTCACCGCCGCAGGACAGCGGGTCGCGGTAATCGAGCGCAAACACGTCGGCGGCACCTGCGTCAATTACGGATGCATTCCCACCAAGACGCTGGTGGCCAGCGCCCACGCTGCGCACCTGGCCCGTCGTGGCGCGGACTACGGCGTGGGAACCGGACCGGTCACGGTAGATATGGCCAAAGTCAAGGCCCGCAAAGACGGCATCATGCTGAAGGACCGCAACGGCGTCCAATCCTGGCTGGACGGCATGGACGGCTGCACTTTTTTCAACGGGCACGCCCGATTCGAGGATCCGCACACCATCAGGGTCGGTGACGACCTACTGCAGGCCGAGCGTATCTACCTCAACGTCGGTGGCCGAGCGGTGGTGCCGGACATACCGGGGCTTTCCGAGGTCGAATACCTGACCAATGTGTCGGTCCTCGAACTCGACACGGTGCCCGAGCATCTCGTCGTCGTCGGCGGCAGCTACATCGCGCTGGAGTTCGCGCAGATGTACCGCCGGTTCGGGGCCAGAGTCACCGTCGTGGAGCGCGGGCCGCGGCTGGCGTCACGCGAAGACGAGGACGTTTCGACCACCATCCGGGAGATCCTGGAGGGCGAAGGCATCGACATCGTCCTCGGCGCCGACGATGTGCGAGTCGCTAAGCGCGACAAAGGTTTTGAACTCACACCCAGTGCCGACACCGACCCGATAGCGGGCAGCCATCTGCTGCTGGCCGTGGGTCGCCTGCCCAACACCGACGACCTGAATCTCGAGACCGCTGGCGTACAGATCGACGACCGCGGCTACGTCGTGGTCGACGACCAGCTCAAGACCAACGTCGACCACATCTGGGCGATGGGTGACTGCAACGGCAAAGGCGCCTTCACGCACACCTCGTATAACGATTTCGAGATCGTCGCCGCGAACCTGCTCGACAATGACCCGCGCAAGGTCAGCGACCGCATCACCACCTACGCGCTCTACATCGATCCGCCCCTGGGGCGGGCCGGTCTGACCGTGGACCAGGTCCGCAAGTCGGGCCGCAAGGCGTTGGTCGGCAAGCGGCCGATGACCCGGGTCGGCAGGGCCGTGGAAAAGGGTGAGACGCAGGGGTTTATGAAGGTCGTCGTCGATGCCGACACCGACGAGATTCTGGGAGCGGCCGTCTTCGGAGTGGGCGGCGACGAGGCCATTCACTGCATCCTTGATGTGATGTCGGCGAAAGCGCCGTACACGACGCTGGCACGGACGATGCATATTCATCCGACGGTCAGCGAGCTGATTCCCACAGTGCTGCAAGAGATGTCACCGCTCGACTAGTGGCGATCGCAAGCGCGGCCGTGGCGATCGCAAGCGCGGCGTGGCCGGGCGCAGCGGGTCGCCACAACGAGGCGTAGCCGGGCGCAGCGGGTCGCCACCATCTGACTAGTGGTTTAGTCGGG
>JAVROG010000431.1:0-8982 GCA_032162865.1 Mycobacterium sp.
AGATGCAAGTCGGGTCGCTGATCGCGTTCCTGTCGTATTTCGCCCAGATCTTGATGGCGGTGCTGATGGGGACGATGACGTTGGTCGTCTTGCCACGCGCAGCCGTATGCGCCGAACGCATCACCGATGTGCTGTCCACGCGCCCGGCCGTCCAGAGCCCGGATCAACCCAAGTTCCCAGCACAGGGAATTTCCGGCGTCCTCCGTCTGAACGGCGTAACGTTCACCTACCCCGGCGCAGACTGTCCAGTGCTGCAAGACATCTCGTTGACCGCTCAGCCGGGCACCAGCACCGCTGTCGTCGGCAGCACCGGGTCGGGCAAGTCGACGTTGGTGTCGCTGATCTGTCGGCTCTACGACGTCACCGACGGCAGCGTCGTGGTCGACGGCCTCGACGTCCGCGACTATCAGACCGACCGACTGTGGTCCGCGATCGGCTTGGTACCGCAACGCGGCTATCTGTTTACCGGCACCGTCGCAGACAATCTGCGGTACGGAGCGGCCCCGGAACAAAACGTCACCGACGAGCAGATGTGGGAAGCGCTACGCGTCGCTGCCGCAGAGGAATTCGTGCGACCGCACGGACTGCAGATGCGCGTCGCCCAAGGCGGCATCAACTTCTCCGGCGGCCAGCGCCAGCGATTGGCGATTGCGCGGGCGGTGATTCGTCGCCCGGCCATTTACCTGTTCGACGATGCGTTTTCCGCGCTCGATGTACACACCGAAGCGCGGGTGCGGAGCACGCTGCGCGAGGTGGCCGGCGAAGCAACGATCATCATTGTCACGCAGCGGATTTCAACGGCAGCACAGGCCGATACGGTGATCGTCGTCGACAGCGGCAGAATCGTCGGTGCCGGCAGTCACGAATCGCTGCTGGACGACTGCCCCACCTATGCCGAGTTCGCCGCCTCGCAGTCGGTGAGCGCCGGAGTCGGAGGCGGGCAATGACCGCACCGATGAATGCCCGCCCCCGCGGTGCCGCCCCTGCGCCACCCAACATGCGCTCGCGTGACTTCTGGGGATCGGCGAGGCGACTGCTGAGACGACTGGCCCCCCACCGCCGACTGAGTATTGCCGTCATCTCGCTGGGCATCACCGGCACCGCAGTCGCGGTTGTCGTCCCGCGGATCCTTGGCCACGCAACCGATTTGCTGTTCAACGGTGTCATCGGGCGCCAGCTACCAGCCGGCATCACCAAGGCACAGGCCGTCGCTGCGGCCCGCGCCCGCGGCGACGGTGCGTTCGCCGACCTGTTGTCCGGGATGAACGTGGTACCCGGCCACGGTGTGGACTTTGGCGCGGTGGTACGCACGTTGGCGTTGGCCTTGAGTTTGTATCTGCTTGCGGCTCTTCTGCTTTGGTCTCAGGCGCGACTGCTCAACGTCACCGTGCAGAAGACCATCACCGGGCTGCGCTCTGACGTCGAGGACAAACTACATCGCCTCCCGCTGTCCTACTTTGATCGACAACAGCGCGGTGAACTGCTCAGCCGGGTCACCAACGACATCGACAACATGCAGACCTCGCTGTCCATGACGATCAGCCAACTGGTGACCTCAGTGCTGACCGTGCTGGGTGTGCTCGGGATGATGGTATGGATCTCGCCGCTGCTGGCGCTTATCACCGTGCTGACGGTGCCGCTGTCGCTGCTGGTGACCCGTGCGATCACCCATCGTTCGCAGCGGTTGTTCATGGCGCATTGGACCAGTACCGGTCGTCTGAACGCACATATTGAGGAGACCTACAGCGGATTCACGGTGGTCAAGACGTTCGGTCATCAGGCAGCCGCGCGAGAACAGTTCCACAAGCTCAACGACGACGTCTACCAAGCCAGCTTCGGCGCCCAGTTCTTCTCCGGTCTTGTCGCTCCGGCGACGGGTTTCATCGGCAACCTCGGCTACGTCGGCGTCGCTGTGGTCGGGGGCCTGCAGGTGGCGACCGGACAGATCACCCTCGGCAGTATCCAGGCGTTCATCCAGTACGTCCGACAGTTCAACACCCCGGTGGGCCAGGTCGCCGCGATGTACAACACGCTGCAGTCCGGTGTGGCCAGTGCCGAGCGGGTGTTCGACCTGCTCGACGAACCAGAAGAAAGCCCAGATCCCCGGCCGACCCCGCCCGTCGACCCGCCGGCTTCGACCCCGCACCGAGCCGGTCGGGTCGAGTTTGCGCACGTGAGCTTCGCCTACCACCCGGGCCACCCGGTGATCCATGACTTGTCGCTGGTAGCCGATCCGGGCAGCACCGTCGCGATCGTCGGCCCGACCGGTGCCGGCAAGACCACGCTGGTGAACCTGTTGATGCGTTTCTACGATGTCGACTCTGGCCGGATCCTGATCGACGGGGTCGACATCACCGCGATGGAGCGGCACGCGTTACGGTCGCGCATCGGCATGGTGTTGCAAGACACGTGGCTGTTCGACGGCACAATCCAGGAGAACATCGGCTACGGACGCCCGGACGCCACGCCGGCCGAAATAGTAGCGGCGGCAGAGGCGGCCCACGTCGATCGATTCGTCCACACCCTGCCTGCCGGCTACCAGACCCGGATCAGCGGCGACGGCGGCAACGTCAGCGTCGGCGAGAAGCAACTCATCACCATCGCCCGGGCGTTCCTGGCCCGCCCGCAGCTGTTGATCCTGGACGAGGCAACCAGCTCGGTCGATACCCGCACCGAGGTGCTGATTGCGCGGGCCACCCGCGAACTGCGCCGTGATCGCACGAGTTTTATTATCGCCCATCGCCTTTCGACGATTCGTGACGCCGATCGAATTGTCGTTGTCGAGGCGGGCCGGATCGTCGAACAGGGCAGCCACACCGAACTAATGGCCCGCCGCGGCGCCTACTACCAGATGACCCGGGCCTGACCCGGCTCATAGAGATTGGGCGGCCGGCAAAACGGCTCGACACCACCGGCGGCTCGTTAAGCTCGGCAGTCGGCTGTTGACTGTCCTGCGCGGCGATGGCTATGCAGGAGACAGCTGGGCCCACATTAGGAGATGTTGATGAAGCGTCCGCCTCATGCCTACCGGCAGCAATTGGTCGCCGCCGCAGCTGCCGCGCTCGTCGTTCTGCTTGGAATCACCGGATGCGGCGCCAACCACTCCGACGGCGCGAAAACGCCTGCAAGCACAGCCAACGCCACCAGCGGCGAAGCGGCAACGCTGCTCAAGCAAGCCGCCGACGTCATGCGCAAGGTCACCGGCATGCACCTGAACGTCGCGGTGCAAGGCGACGTGCCCAATATGAGGGTGACCAAGCTCGAGGGGGATGTCTCCAGCACGCCGCAGACCGCTGCAACGGGGGTTGCGACGGTACAAGTCGGCGAGAAGAGCGAGGACGCCCAGTTCGTCTTCGTCGACGGTCACCTCTACTCCGACCTTGGGCAATCCGGCGCCTACACCGACTTCGGCAGCGGCGCCTCGATCTACAACGTGTCGGTGCTGCTGGACCCCGACAAGGGCCTGGCCAACTTGTTGACCAATCTCAAGAACGGGTCGGTGGCCGGCACGCAGCAGGTGAACGGCGTCGCCACCACGAAAATCACCGGAAACTCCGCAGCGAGCGACGTATCGACGCTGGCCGGTACCCGCCTGACCGACGAAAGCGTCTCGACCGTGCCAACTACCGTCTGGACGGCCTCGGACGGGTCTTCCCACCTCGTTCAGATTCAGATCTCCCCCGCCTCCAACACTTCGGTGACGGTGACCATGTCCGACTGGGGCAAGCAGGTCACCGCAACCAAACCCGTCTAGCGCCGGTTCTCGGAAAGGACTCTTCCATGACGACGATGACCACCCGTCGGCAGCGGATAGCGACCGCTGTCGCCCACGTGGCTGCCGCCGCCGCAATGACGGTCGCACTGGCGCCCACGGCTGGGGCCGCCGATTCCTATGGCGCTATCGCCTACTCCCCCAACGGTTCCTGGGGACGATCACACGCCTACCCGACGAAGGCGGCCGCCGAGGCCACTGCGGTCAAGTCCTGCGGCTCCGCCGATTGCAAGGTGCTGACCACCTTCACCGCGTGCGGCGCCGTCGCCGCCAAAGACCATGAGTACCAGGGCGGTATCGGGCCCGACCTGAGCGCTGCGATGAAGGATGCCTTGAGCAAACTCAGCGGCGGTTACATCGACACGTGGGCCTGCAACTAGGCCGCTGAGCTGTACTTTTCAACCTGCCTGCAGCAGGCTCTGATCACTCCAAGGATTCGTACAGATAACAAAAAGGCCAACATCGGAATCTTTTCTCAACAAGCCGCGGCACCAGCGGACTGAGAACCCAAGAGAAAAGGACCAGACGATGAAGAGCTTCACGATCTCCTCGATTGCAAAGACCGCCCTGTTCGCCACCGTCGCCGGCGCGCTCGCGCTGAGTCTGTCCAGCCCGGCCGATGCATCCGCGGGTGGCCCTCTGTACGGCGACCCGACCGCTGCCGCCCAGTACTGGCGTCACCAGAACTACGACGACTGCGCCATCATGTCCAGTGCCGACGTGGTCGGCCAGATCACCGGCAAGCTGCCCTCCGAGCGGTCCATCATCAAGGTCGCCCAGGAGACCCCCAGTGTCGTGCACCCGGGTTCGATCTACCTCAAACCCACCAACAAGGACGACCCGAACTCGGGCATGGGCACCATGCCAGGCGACCTGCCGACTTTGTTGGCGCACTATGGAATTCACGCTACCAACACCGACGCGGACACAGCCGGCAAGACGGGTATCGCCACGGGTATGGAGTCGCTCGAGCAGCTCCTGGGTAGCGGCCACGCGGTCATCGTCGGCCTCAACGCCGAGATGATCTGGAACCAGCCGGTCGAGGGCCAAGCCCGCGCCGACCACGCGGTGGTGGTGACCGGTGTCGACACCGCGAAAGGCATCGTGCACCTCAACGACAGCGGCACCCCGAAGGGCCGCGACGAGCAGATCCCGATGGCCGTCTTCGTGAAGGCCTGGGCCACCAGCCACAACTCCATGACGGTTACCCAGGAGACGCACAAGTGAGGTAGCACCACCACTGTTACTCGCCCCAAGGCGGGCAGCCACCCAATTCAACACCGGGCCGGCTGCCCGCCTTTCGTTAGTTTCCCGGTACGCCAAAATATTTCAGCCGGCCGGAACGCAAGGCCGATCTCTCCAAGAATTCATTGAGATAACGAAAAGGTCTGCGTTGGAACCTTTTCTCAACACCCGCCACCGCGGAATGAGAAAAGGACCGACCATGAGCCGCAAGATCACCGGCGCCGCCAAGACCGTCCTGCTGGCTTTCGTGACCAGTGTGGCCGTCGGCGCCATCGCCCTCGGACTGGCGGCGCCGGCCGGAGCTTCTGCCGGCGGCATCACCTACGGCGACCCCGCGGCAGCCGCCAAATGGTGGCGCCTGCAGAAGTATGACGACTGCGCCATCATGGCCAGCGCCGACGTAGTGGGTCAGATGACCGGCAACGAACCTTCCGAGGCAGCGATCATCGGCGTGGCCCAGTCCACGCCCAGCACCGTGCACCCCGGGTCGATTTACATCAAGCCTGCCGACACCAAGCACCCGAATTCGGGCAACGGCACCAACCGGCTGGACCTCCCGACACTGCTGAAGCATTACGGCGTCGGCGCAACGATCACCGACGAGCGCCGCGCTTCGAAGAACGGAATGGCCACCGGCATCGAGGCCCTCAAGGGATATCTGGGCGGCGGCCGCGCGGTCATCGTCAGCCTCAACGCCGAAATGATCTGGGGTGAACCCATTGAAAGAAAGGACGACGAGGGCAACCCGGTATCCGACCACGCTGTGGTGGTAACCGGGGTCGACACCGCCCACCGTGTCGTGCACCTCAACGACAGCGGCACATCCAAGGGTCGCGACGAGCAGATCCCGCTGGACCTGTTCACCAACGCGTGGGCCACCAGCCACTACTTCCTGATCGTCACCAGCGCAAAGGTCAAGTGACGCCGGCCGCAACGTGTTCGGCTCAGGCACAACCTAATTCGCACATATCGCCAACGATCTTCGGGGAAGGGACCCAATGTCGGCAGGCCGAACTTGGCGACGTGGACAATTCAGGGCGCCGAGGATCCGCGAACTTCGCCCCGCGATGCCTCAGAATGACAAGGCACCCCTATAGACAAGACCCACAGGGACCAGGAAACAATGACGAGGAAGGGCGCCGTACTGGCACCTCGCTGTTCGGAAGGCATCAAAATGCCGCGGAGGACCCGGAATGGCTGGTAGCGCGATGGAGGACACAAGTCTCGAGTTCGGTGTGCTCGGACCGCTGGCGATGAACATTGACGGCGTTCAGGTGCCGTTGGGCACTCCCAAACAGCGAGCTGTGCTCGCCACGTTGGTCATCAACCGCAACCGGCCGGTCGGAATCGACTCGCTGATCACCGCACTCTGGGAGGAATGGCCACCGTCCGGCGCGCGGGCCAGCATCCACTCCTACGTGTCCAATTTGCGCAAGCTCGTCAGCGGCTCCGGGGCGGACCCTCGGTTGGTGCTGGCCGCGGCACCGCCGGGTTACCGGCTCACCATCCCCGAGAACACCTGCGATCTGGGCCGGTTCATCACCCAGAAGACGGCGGGCGTGCGCGCCGCCGCCGACGGCAAGTTCGAACAGGCCAGCCATAATCTGTCGCTTGCACTCAACGAGTGGCGTGGACCCGTCCTCGATGACCTGCGAGAATTTCAATTCGTCGATTCCTTTGCCACCGCCCTGGTCGAGGACAAGATCATTGCGCACACCGCCAAGGCGGAGGCCGAAATCGCGTGCGGGCGAGCGTCCGAAGTGATCGCCGACCTCGAGGCGCTGACCATAGATCACCCCTACCGCGAACCGCTGTGGGCACAACTGATCACCGCCTACTACCTGACCGATCGCCAATCCGATGCGTTGAACGCGTTTCGCCGGGTGAAGACCACACTCGCCGACGACCTCGGCATCGACCCAGGCCCGAACCTACGTGCGCTGAACGAGAAGATTCTGCGTCAAGAACCCCTGGATGCGAAGCAGAACGCAAAGGTCACCGCCGTCGGCACGGTCACGGTGCTCGATCAGCGCACCAATGCCGCTCGCCAGAAAGTGGTCGCCTACCTGCACGACATTGCCTCCGGTCACGACTTCCCGCTGCGCTCCGCGGCGACGCGGATCGGCCGTCTCAGCGACAACGACATCGTGCTGGACAGCGCGAACGTCAGCCGCCACCACGCGGTCATCGTCGATACGGGCACCAACTTCATCATCAACGACCTGCGGTCGTCGAACGGCGTACACGTGCGGCACAAGCGGATCCGGGTTGCGTCAACGATCAGCGATGGCGACCACATCGGAATCTGCGACTACGAGTTCATGTTCCGGATCACGGCGCAGACGCAAGCCTGACGCGCTGGTCAGGTGGCTGACCGAGCCACCCGTACAACACTTTTCGCGCGCCTTCGTGGTCCTTCGGACGGGCTGAGCTCGCGGCGATGGTCCGGTGGCGACCGTGTTGGCCGCTTATCGGGCGGTCATATTGGCTGCCTCGTTGGCTGCCTTCTTGGCTGTCATATTGACCGCCTTGTTGGCTTCTTATTGGCATAGGCCTCTCGTCCCGATTACCGTCATGGTTGCTGGGGCCGGTGGTTGCGCTCAATGCGATACCCGGAGGCTGTTGATAGTGTCGGCGGGACTTCGGGTTGACTGGGAGGATCAGCGATGAGCGAGGCACCAGACTCGCGGGCTGGCTCGATGTTCGGGCCCTACCACCTCAAGCGGTTGCTGGGCCGCGGCGGGATGGGCGAGGTCTACGAGGCCGAGCACACCGTGAAGGAGTGGACGGTCGCGGTCAAGCTGATGACCGCCGAGTTCAGCAAGGATGCGGTGTTCCGCGAGCGGATGAAGCGCGAGGCGCGCATCGCCGGCCGACTGCAGGAACCCCACGTCGTGCCAATCCACGATTACGGCGAAATCGACGGGCAGATGTACCTGGAGATGCGCATGATCGAGGGCACCGACCTCGACAGCGTTCTCAAGCGTTTCGGCCCCCTGACTCCGCCGCGCGCGGTGGCGATCATCCTCCAGATCGCCTCAGCGCTGGATGCCGCCCACGCTGCTGGTGTCATGCATCGCGACGTCAAGCCACCGAACATCCTGGTCACCAACGACGACTTCGCCTACTTGGTGGACTTCGGCATCGCCAGCGCGACCACCGATGAAAAACTGACCCAGCTGGGCACGGCGGTCGGCACCTGGAAATACATGGCCCCCGAACGGTTTTCCAACGACGAGGTCACCTACCGCGCCGACATCTACGCATTGGCCTGCGTGCTTTACGAATGCCTGATCGGGACCCCGCCGTATCGCGCTGACAGCGCGACCACTCTGGTCACCGCGCATTTGATGGACCCGATCCCGCAGGTCAGCACGCAACGTGCGGGCATCCCCAAGGGATTTGACGCGGTGATCGCGCGCGGCATGGCCAAAAAACCCGAGGACCGCTACGCCAGCGCGGGCGACTTTGCGCGTGCTGCCCAAGACGCGCTGAGCAACCCAGACCAAGACCACGCCCAGGACATCCTGCGTCGCAGCCGCGAATCGACACTGCCCGGCACTGCGGTGGCCCCGACGCCAAGCCTGCCCACCGGCGCCCAACCACCGGGCACTCCGCCTACCCAGTACGCACAACCACCCACTTACGGCGACCAGCTCGGCTCAGGACCGCTGCAGCGCCCGTCTCAGACGGGTCCCCCGTCCTGGACGCCGGGAAGCGGTCCGATTCCGACACCGAGCCAACCCACCCAGGCTCCGCAGTACTTCGGGGGTAGTGGCAGCTGGGGTGGTACGCCACCCGGCGGGACGCCACCGCAGCAGCCAAGCGGTCCTGCTCAGTGGAATCAGGGGAATCAGCCTTCGGGCGGCAAGCGCAATCCGTGGCCCATCGTGGCGGCCGCCGCCGCGGTCGTGGTCGTTCTGGTCGTTGCCGCGATCGGTATCTGGTTTGCCACCCAATCTGAC
>JAVROG010000432.1:0-2711 GCA_032162865.1 Mycobacterium sp.
ATGGCACGGGTCGCCAACCGGGCGTACTGCAGCTCTTGCCGCAGTCGGACGATCGGTGAGTAGCGGGCAAAGTCGCTATTCAACTCGATAGAACGCACCATAAACGACTCGGGATCGCCCTCGCGTCGTTCCGTCGCGCCCCGGCCGGTGGTGTAGGAGCCGCAATATTGGTGCTCCACGTGATGCCCGCGGCGGGCGAGCTCCCGGCTCAGGTGTATTTGGCCGGGGTGGCCGGAGTAATCGTGAACCACCAGCCTCAAATTAGCCTCGTGGCCTTGTGAGGGGCGGGACGATAGCACGGTGCGCGTCGCTCCCTGTGGGGAGCGACGCGCCCGGTGTCGAGGCACCTCCGCGGCTTGCGGTCTGCTTTGCACCTGATATCCCGAATCTATGAATGTATTGACGGAGATTGAATACCCTAAGTTAGGTAATTAGGATATTGCCACCCTATAGTATGTATAGTCGGCACTCAAGTGGATCATCGGTATACCCGAGTCGGCACCGGGTCCGGGGGTCCACCCCGGCTTCGCCAGGAGGAGCACGAGGATGGTGCACTACCGATGACATGGCGCGATGACGTTTCCTCGGCTGTCGGGGACCGCAGGACTACTCGCGGGACCAGAACAGTCCGAGTCGGACAACTTGACGTCGCCGCGGCTGGCGCACCGGTCTGGATCGTTGTCGGCCCGGTCCGCGACGATGCCGGCAGCCGGGCGGGCGAGGTGCTGGACAGAATGGCGGCGCTGGGTCCGCGATTCCGCATCGGCCTGCAGCCATCGCCAGATACCACGCGGTGGAACTTCACCGACAAACCGAGCCTGAGCGCAAAGCCGACTTTTGACATTTCTGGATGCACAACGGCGCAGGAGATCCTTGACCGAGTGGTGGGGCGATCGCCGGCGGCGCCGATCTCGGTGGGACAGGCAGGCGAGCATCTCTGCATCTGCCTCGACCACGGAATCGGCGACTCACACCTGATGATGGAGATAGTCGCCGCGCTGACGCACGAAGAAGCACCGAACGGGTTCGTCGGTCCGCTCCCGGCACCGACCATCGACAAGCCCGTCCAGTCGGCAATCGGCCACTATCTGAAATCAGCGCCGTGTCAGGTCATCCGGCAGGTAGTCAGCCTGGCGACCACGGCGTGGTCGTCTGCAAGAGTTCGTGCGCATTCCGCCGCTCGTGGCGACGAGCCGATCGTGGAGAGCGCTGCAAAAGCCGATGAATGCCGCGCGGTCTACGTCAAGAGCGAACCCCACTTCGCCGACGAGTTGCGCGACTGGCGGGACGCCAGCAACACGCGTGCCTCCGTGACCGGACTGGTCATGTTGTCGATCTACCGTGCGCTGCGAGACGCCGGTCTCAAACTGGCCGACGATTGCGAGGTCGTGGTCGACCTTCGGCGCTTTCTGCCGGAGCCGGCTCAGACGCTGGCGAACTTCTTCACAGTTGCCCGGGTGCGCGCGGGAGTCGGCACTTGCTATGAAGACTTCAGCGCCGGACTCGGCGCGACGGCCGAGTCGATCGGGACGCTTGTAAAGCTGGCCGCCTACGTGAGTTTGGCGCGAGCGTTCGGAGTCGTCCGGCGCAATCGCAATCAACCGGGACGGCTGCTGGACGGCGGCCGCAAGCCACGCTCGGCAGTGCATGTGACGATCTCGGACATATCGAAGATGCCGTCAACCGCCAAGCTCTCGTGGACCAGGCCAATGGACGCCGAAATGGCAGCGGCGCTCCCGCCCGGCAGTGCCTCGCACCTGTCGATCGCGGTGTGGGTCGCCGGCAACGGATCAGTCCAAGCGACGGCGACCTTCCCAGCGGTGTTGGTCGATCCCGACACCGTGCGAAACGCGCTACGGAAGGCGTTCACTTCACAAAATCTGTGCCCGGCGCAACGCAGCCCGCGTAGCGCTGCCGGGAAAGGCGTCGCATGAAAGTCCTTCACGTGGTGATCCGACTTCGGCATCGTCAGAGTCGGCCGCGAATTAGAACAGATCTGCACGCAGATTCTCGAAGAGGGGTCTGAATGATAACCCTCAATACCGGCCGCCGAGACGGCACGGCGGCGCAAGTTACCTTCGCCCTGATGCTGGCAGTCATTGTGGCCGTGTCACTTTGGTGGGGGTTTCTGCGTGAGAACGCCCCGATGGGCGCCCCGGGCATTCGGGTCCAAGCGGACTTCACCGCCATGCCCGACGGGCCGGCGCCAGACCATTTCGACGGCGGCCAGCCCGCGACCATGGTGGTTAGTCCCGACGAGCCAGGCGACCAACTCGGAATCCACCGCGGTCGGCTGACCTATCAACCCACGACGCAACGTACCGCCGCCGCATACTTCAGTTCCCCCGACCTCGGTTCGTCGGTAAAGAGCATGGGTGCGCGGTTCGTCTTTGGGCTCGGATCCGGCACCGGTGGCGCAATCGGACTCGCGGTGTCGCGCGGGATCGAAAAACGTGTACCACCGGTCGTCGGGTCGGTGCCCATCCACCTTGTGGTAACACCGGTCAACTGGAACATCAGTGTCTCGCGCACCGACCAGGCGCCCCAGGAAGTGGTCGCGGCCGATAGTTTTCCGCAGCCGCTGCGCCGAGATGGACAAACTGTCTACGAGGCAGGCTTGACCATCGACGGTGCTCAAGTCACCGTAGATTTGCCCGGAACCCACAGGGTTGTGACAGATCCGCGCTTTTCGGAGTGGCAAGGAAGTTTCG